>JAPLEO010000061.1 GCA_026391125.1 Bacteroidota bacterium | reverse complement strand
ACCACTGCTGCTGCAGCTGGTTCAATACCGTAATCAGCTTTCAAAACGTCTGCTAATTCTTGTACTTGTTTAACTGTTAAGCTTACTAATGTTTCAGCTAATGCTTTAATGTCTGCCATGTTTTTGAATTTTTTCCGCCTTCATGTCCCGTCTTACGGGATCCGGCGGAGGGTTTAAAAAAATTGCCTTTATTTTCCCTCAGGCCTGGGATATTTTAGTGGATGCTACCGAAATAGCATCCATTTAAATTATGCTTCTGCAGGAGCGTCAGCTGCTGGAGCTTCTGCTACCGGAGCTTCTGGTGCTGCTTCAATTACTTCAGCAACAACGGCAGCAGTTCCTTCTGCTTTCTGCTCGTGGTGATGCAACAATGCTGCGATCACACGTTTAGCAGGTGATTGTAACAATCCGATTACTTCACCGATCAATTCATTCTTAGTCTTGATCTGAGTTAATGCTTTCAGATTTTCGTTACCAGTGTAAACATCACCATTAATGAAAGCAGCTTTTAAAACTGGCTTTTCAGTATTGCTTCCCTTGCGGAAAGAAGTGATGATCATTGCTGGTTCTTTAGGGTTCTCAGAGAACATTAAAGCAGTTACATTATGCAATGAATCGTAGATACCAGCATATTTTTCAGAATCCAAAGATTCCAAAGCTTTGCGGATCAAAGTATTCTTAGCAACTTTCATCTCCACTTGTTTATCGAAACAAGTGCGACGTAATTTAGATACCTGCGCTACGGTTAACGCTTCTGTATCGGTGATATAGAAGTTATTATATTGAGTGAACTTCTCTTTCAAGAGTTCAATAACCTCATTTTTTTGATCTTTGGTCATAACTAATTTGTTTTATGAACCCGGGTCATTTCGTTTTACTGATTGCTCAGTTTGCGATCACCAGGATTAGTTGATTAATTGTTTGGTGTCTAGTGTAATACCTGGGCTCATGGTGCTTGCCATACTAACTGCTTTAAGGTAAGTACCTTTAGAAGAAGATGGTTTTAATTTCAAGATAGCATTGATCAATTCAGTGCTGTTCTCAGAAATTTTTTCAGGAGCGAAAGAGATACGACCGATAGACGCGTGAACGATACCAGTTTTATCAACTTTGAACGCAATTTTACCGCCTTTAACCTCATTAACTGCAGCTGCAACATCATTTGTTACAGTACCAGTCTTAGGATTTGGCATCAAGTTACGTGGTCCTAATACTTTACCCAATTTACCAATCTTAGGCATTACAGAAGGAGTAGCGATGATTACATCAACATCTACCCAACCGCCTTCAATCTTTGTGATGAATTCGTCTAAACCAACAAAATCAGCACCTGCTTCTCTAGCAGCAGCTTCTTTATCTGGAGTACACAAAACCAATACTTTTTTAGTTTTACCAGTACCGTGTGGTAATGATACAGTACCACGAACTTGTTGGTCTGCTTTTTTAGGATCAACACCCAAACGGATGTGTAGATCTACAGAACTATCGAATTTGGTACAGTTAATTTCTTTTACAAGGCTAGCTGCTTCTTTCAGGGAATAAATTTTATTTTTATCCACCTTAGTTACTGCTACTTTTCTTTTTTTAGTAAGTGACATTTTCTAAATGATTTAAGGTGAATAATTAATTTTCCCAAGGGGCTTTACCTTCAACAGTAACACCCATTGAACGAGCAGTTCCAGCAACCATGTTCATTGCGCTATTCAAAGTGAATGCGTTAAGATCGCTCATCTTGTCTTTAGCGATAACTTCTACTTGTTCCCAAGTAACTTTACCCACTTTGTCGCGATTGCTTTCTTTTGAACCTTTTTGGATTTTTGCAGCTTCCATAATTTGAACTGCAGCTGGAGCGGTTTTGATAACAAAGTCGAAAGACTTGTCAGAGTAAACCGTGATCAAAACAGGAACAACTTTTCCCATTTTGTCTTGAGTTCTAGCATTAAACTGCTTACAGAACTCCATGATGTTAACACCCTTTGAACCAAGGGCTGGACCTACTGGAGGAGCTGGATTGGCTGAACCGCCTTTCACCTGCAACTTTACGTAGCCTGAGATTTCTTTTGCCATTTTTTAGATTTTATTGGTGATATCGTCTTGGATTTATTCCTCGACTCCCAAGTCAATCATTCTTCCTAAAAAGAACTTTTGGGGCGGCAAAGGTAAGCACTCAGTGCGTTGCTACAAAATATTTCGAAGGTTTATTTAGTCCTAAAAGCAAAAAAGCCCCGAAATTTTACATTCCGGGGCTTTTTTTATACGTTGAGATCTTAATTGATCTTGTCTACTTGCATATAACTTAATTCTACCGGTGTAGAACGTCCGAAGATTTTCACGGTTACTTTCAGTTTCTTCTTCTCGTCGTTTACTTCTTCGATCACCCCGTTGAAATCGTTGAATGGTCCTTCAATGATCTTAATGGTTTCGCCAACGATAAATGGTTCGCTCATAGAAGCACCACCCGCGTCGTTCATCTCATCCACTTTACCTAACATCTTGTTCACTTCGCTTTTACGCAATGAAATGATATTGCCTTTAGAGCCTTTACCATCAGTTAAAAAGTGCATGACGTTGCTGATATTGCTAATGTGCTGAACGATATCATCAGACAGCTTACCATCCTGAACTTCCATCATTACATAACCAGGGAAATAGTTTTTCTCGCGCATCACTTTTTTACCGTTCTGCACTTTATATACTTTCTCCATCGGCAGGAAAATCTGCTTGATGATCGTGGTCCATCCATTTCTCACTAGATCCTTATCCAGGTATTCTTTTACCTTACGCTCCTTACCACTTACCACGCGCAAAACGTACCATTTGGTTTCCACTTGTGGAACCACTGGCGCGCCATCTATAATTTCAACTGCTTCCATGATAGGTTAGTTCTTAAATAATGAATAAATCAATTTAAGCAATTGGTTACTTGAAAAGTCCATTATCCAAACCATTGCAGTAATGATAACGGTAGCTACCAACACAATCACTGTGCTCTGCTGCAACTGTAGCCAACTAGGCCAGGTTACTTTCTCAACCAATTCGTGGTAACTCTCTTTGAAATAAGTTGTGATCTTGTTCATGTCTTCTTTTTAGTAATCAGCACGGGCACTAGGATTCGAACCCAGATCAAAGGTTTTGGAGACCTGCATGCTACCGTTGCACCATGCCCGTAGAAAGCTAAAAGCTATCCCGTAAACGAGACAGCTTTTAGTTTATTATTTTGTAAATGTATACAATTACATTCACTTATAGCTAAAAGCCAGGCTTTAGCTTATTTGATTATTTCAGTAACCTGACCAGCACCAACGGTACGGCCACCTTCACGAATCGCGAATTTCAAACCTTTTTCCATTGCGATTGGTTGGATCAACTTAACAGTTAAACCGATGTTATCACCAGGCATAACCATTTCAGTTCCTTCAGGTAAAGAACACTCACCAGTTACGTCAGTAGTTCTGAAGTAGAACTGAGGACGATACTTGTTGAAGAATGGAGTGTGACGTCCGCCTTCTTCTTTGCTCAATACATAAACTTCACCTTTGAATTCTGTATGCGGAGTAATAGAACCTGGCTTACAAAGAACCATACCACGACGGATTTGGCTTTTCTCAATACCACGTAATAATAAACCTGCATTATCTCCAGCTTCACCTTCGTCAAGCAATTTCTTAAACATTTCAACACCAGTACAAGTGGTAGTTAATGGAGCTTCCATTAAACCAACGATTTCAATTCCTTCACCCACTTTAATACGACCTCTTTCGATACGACCAGTTGCAACTGTACCACGACCAGTGATAGAGAATACATCTTCCACGCTCATCAAGAATGGTAAATCAACAGGACGAGGAGGCAATGGAATATATGTATCAACAGCATCCATTAATTCTTCAATCTTAGCAACCCATTTTTCTTCACCAGCAAGACCTAGAGTAGCAGAACCTTGAATGATTGGAGTGTTATCGCCATCGAAACCTTTTTCAGTTAACAATTCACGAATTTCCATTTCAACCAATTCCAATAATTCAGGATCATCAACTAAGTCAACCTTGTTCATGAAAACAACCATACGAGGAACACCTACCTGGCGAGCCAAGAGGATATGCTCTCTAGTTTGAGGCATAGGTCCGTCAGTTGCAGCAACAACTAAGATAGCACCGTCCATTTGGGCAGCACCAGTAATCATATTCTTCACATAGTCAGCGTGACCAGGACAGTCAACGTGCGCATAGTGACGAGCAGCAGTTTGATACTCAACGTGAGCAGTATTAAGTGATCGCTGCAGTTAAAGTAGTTTTACCATGGTCAACGTGACCAATGGTACCTACGTTTACGTGAGGTTTTTCCCTCTTGAAGGTCTCTTTTGCCATTTTTATCGGTTTTTAGTTGTGTTTTTAAAATATTCGGTTCAATTAAGACCCGGTTAAAATTATTAATAGCAGCCGCTTTCGCATCTGCTGTTGTTTGCTTTCAGATATCCATCCACCTCTCATTCAAGTACTCACCCGATATCCAAATGCTAAGAGCCGATGGTGAGAATCGAACTCACGACCTCTTCCCTACCAAGGAAGTGCTCTACCCCTGAGCTACATAGGCTTGAAAGTTGCCCGATCTTTTACCGTTTACAGCAAAAGATCGGTCAATATTCACTGAGCGGAAGACGAGGGTCGAACTCGCGACCTATAGCTTGGAAGGCTATCGCTCTACCAATTGAGCTACTTCCGCTTTTATCTACCGAAGCCTCGGCAAAGGTTGATATACTTTTTTAAAGAACTAGTTGACTTGTTGCCAAGTCATTGACCTACGTTGTTACACTTAGGTTTCAAACACTCAGACCGCCGTCGCTGAACATTGGTCTCAAACACTCAGACCGCCGTCGCTGAACATTGGTCTCAAACACTCAGACCGCCGTCGCTGAACATTGGTCTCAAACACTCTGACCGCCGTCGCTGAACATTGGTCTCAAACACTCTGACCGCCGTCGCTGAAGCTATGGCGGTCGATGTGGGCAGAGTAGGGTTCGAACCTACGTACACGTGAGTGAACAGATTTACAGTCTGTCGCCTTTAACCACTCGGCCATCTGCCCATTTGGGATTGCAAAGTTAGGAATTAACCCACCCTGAAAGAAATAAGATTCCTTGCAGGATTTACCATACAAACTTGAGCCGAAGATGGGACTCGAACCCGCGACCTGCTGATTACAAATCAGCTGCTCTACCAACTGAGCTACTTCGGCATTAACATAAAGAACTATCCCATTTTTTGGGATGGCAAAGGTAATGGAAAACTTTATTCGGCAAAATTTTGAAGCAAAAATTTTAAAACAGTTTTCAACAGTATGTGATAAACCCAACTAGTCATTAGCATTAAACCCAATGAGAGTATGGTTTTTAGCGGAAAAAATTATTATTGAAAATATCGGTAATAGACACAAAAAAGCCCCCCGATTGATCGGGGGGCTGGTAGCTTTTTAAGCAGCAAGCTTATCTTTTTTTCTTTTTATCTGTGAAACGATAGAATCCATCGCATTGTCAAATGATTCCTCAAAAGATTTAGAAGATGCTTTTACAAAGAAATCATACTTCGGCACATGCACTTTTATTTCAACAACTTTGTCTTTGATAGAATGTACCACATTGTCCAATTTCAAAAAGAGATCCACTTTTAAAATCTGGTCGTGAAAAGTGTTCAGTTTTTCTACTTTTTTTGTAACATAATCCACCAGTTTGTCATCTGCATCAAAGTGCACTGTCTGAATGTTAACGTTCATAGCAACTCACGTTTAAACGGTTAATTAATAAAAAATATGTGAAAGAACTCATAGCTGGAATCTTATTCCTAATGCTTTGCTTCTGCTTACAAGTTAAATTAAATTATCTCAATTACCCAGTATTAAATACCCTTTTTTTAAGTTTTAACACTACATAAATTCCGCCTTTCGAAAACTGATTATGCCTTGGGATGTGCTTTGTTGAAGACCTCTTTTAGCTTTTCTATTGTATTGTGCGTGTAGATCTGAGTGGCGGCCAAACTACTATGGCCTAACAATTCTTTTACGGCATTCAAATCTGCGCCATTGTTCATTAAATGCGTGGCAAAACTATGACGGAGTATATGCGGACTCTTCTTTTGCACCGTTGTTACCATTGCCAGATAATTCTTTACAAAGGAATACACAGACCTTGCTTGCAATGGCTTTCCATTTTCAGAAGTAAATAAATGTAGCATCCCCGGAATCTTCGCTGGCTTATCGTCTACATATTGTTGTAAACTGATCAATAGCGATTTATCGACCGGTATGATCCGCTCCTTATTACCCTTGCCTAATACTTTGATCTGTTTTCCAGAAAGATCTATTTGTGCCTCTTTTAAATTAATTAGTTCTGATAATCGCATCCCAGTTTGATAAAACAATTGCAAAACCAGTCGTTCTGTCCTCCCCTTCCAATTATCTGGAAACTCCACATAATCAAACAGGGTATGCATTTCCTTTTCTGCAACAAATACCGGTAATCGTTTATTCATTTTTGGAGAAACGATACTGGTCATCGGACTTTTCTCCAACAAACCCGTTTTTAACTGGTATTTGAAAAATGATTTTAGTGTAGAGATTTTACGATTGAGCGACTTAGAACTGATATCGTCTTGCTTACGCTTAATATCTGCTAGCCAACTCTTCACAAACATGGCCGAAATTTGGGCAATTGGGGGAATTTCGTCGTACTGCGTTTTCAAAAAATGAAAGAATTGCTCTAAATCGGTCTGATAGGCAATGATGGTATGACGAGAATATCGTTTCTCGAATTGTAGATAATCTAAAAAGGGCGCTATTTGACTGTATTCGGTTATGGACATAAAAAAGTAGTCTAAAGATATAACCTTAGACTACTCTAAAATATTGTGATGAAGGAAAATTACCCTTCGATCTTTCCGCTTGCGATCTGCTGCTTGTAGATTGCTTTCAAAACCTCACCACGACGTCTAACAGACGGCTTGATAAAAGCTTGACGCTCTCTTAATTGTAATAAAGCCTTAGATTTCTCGAATTTCTTCTTGTACTTCTTAAGCGCTTTGTCGATGTTTTCGCAGTCTTTTGAATCAATAATTAACATATAAATATACCTCCTCAGGCGTTTTTAGGAGCGCAAAGATACGCCTTGGATTGTATTTTCCAAATCAAAATAAAAACTCTTTATATTTTCTTCTCCCCATTCAGTTTGGCAATTTAACTTGCAGCCATGTTTACAGGAATCGTAGAAAACACTGGAAAGATCATTTCCATCGAGAAAAAAGGCACAAATGCCAGTTTCTGGATCGAATCTCCCCTATCAGCAGCACTAAAAGTTGATCAAAGCCTTAGTCATGATGGAGTTTGTCTAACTGTAGAAGTAATTGAAGGCTCAAAGCACCGGGTTACTGCTATCGAAGAAACCCTTCGAAAAACGAATCTTGGTAGTTGGTCAGAAGGGAAAATCGTAAACCTAGAAAGGTGCATGATCATGAATGGCAGATTGGATGGGCATATTGTGCAAGGCCATGTAGACGCAACTGCAACCTGTATAGACTATCAGGTATTAGAAGGAAGTTGGGAATATCGTTTTGAATTTCCGGACGGATTTGGACAGTTAGTAATCGAAAAAGGAAGCATTGCAGTGAACGGCACAAGTCTTACTTGCTTCAAAGTGGATAAAAATCATTTTAGCATCGCTATCATCCCATACACTTTCGAACATACCAGCATCAACCAAGTAACTATTGGATCAATTGTGAATATCGAATTTGATATTTTAGGAAAATATGTTCAGCGTTGGATGCAACTGAAAGACTAAATCGTTTTTCCTTTCAAAGCCCCACTTACAGCGGCATCCATGGCTCTTTCAGCAAATGGCCTAGATACTTCATTCAATTCTTCAATCTTTGTTTGAATGAGGTTCTTATCGTCCATTGTTAATGCCATCTGTAATGCTTGCATAGCTGCAGCAGTATCCAAAATTTCTTGCTGTGTAAGAAGTGATTGATTTTTTCCAATGAATTTTTCTGTGACATCTAAAATCTGTTCTGCCTCTGTTCTTGCTTCCACCAATGCACGAATTTGCATATCATCTTTTGCATGAGTGATGCTATCCATCAACATATTTTCTACTTCTTCATCTGTTAAACCAAACTGTGGTTTCACTTCAATACTTTGTTCAGTGCCGCTTCTTAATTCCTTTGCTTTTACTACTAAAATCCCATCAGCATCAATTAAAAATTGTACTTCAACTTTTGGTAAGCCTGCTGGCATACCAGGGATGCCAGTTAGATTGAATTCTGCCAATTTTCGATTGTCTTTTACAAGATCTCTTTCACCCTGAAAAACAGAAATGCGCATGCTACCTTGACCGTCTTTATGGGTTGTATATTGTCGACCAACACTAGTTGGAATTTTAGAATTTCTTGGAATCAACACATCCATCAATCCGCCCATTGTTTCAATGCCTAAACTCAAAGGTGTGATGTCTAATAATAAAAAGTCTTTATTATTTCCTGCTAAAATATCTGCTTGAATCGCAGCGCCTAATGCCACCACTTCATCAGGATTAACGCGATCGTTTACTGGCTTTCCAAAAAATGCACTCACTGCATTTTTAACTGCAGGAACTCTTGTTGACCCACCCACCATCACTATCGTAGAAATAGCGTCTGTACTGAGTTTCGCATCAGTTAGTGCACGTTTACAACAATCAATTGTTTTCTCGATCAAGGGTTGGATCAGTTCTTCAAAAACTGTTTTAGTGATGCTCAAAACTTCTCCGTTCCAGTCCGTTGAAAAACGCTCGTGCGTACTCAAATGTTTTTTTGCTTCTTCTGCTTTTAAACGCAATCCTTGCGCTAAAGATTTATGTTGATGCAATTCATCGATAGTAATTCCAACCTCATTCATCCAATGCTGCATGATTGTTCTATCCAGATCATCTCCACCTAAATAAGTGTCTCCATTCGTACTCAATACTTCGAATATTCCATTGCTGATATGAAGGATAGAAATATCAAAAGTTCCACCTCCAAGATCATACACTGCAATAGTAGCTTCTTCCTCCTGATTCATGCCCAATCCATAAGCCAAACTTGCCGCTGTTGGTTCGTTCACGATGCGCATCACATCTAATCCAGCTAACTTTCCTGCATCACGTGTTGCTTGTCTTTGAGCATCGTTAAAATAGGCTGGCACCGTGATCACAGCTTTTGTAACTGGCGTTTTTAAAATATGTTCTGCCCTTTGTTTTAATTCTTTTAAAATGAATGATGATAATTCAATGGGAGAAAAAAACTGATTCCCAACCTGCACTTTTACCAAACTTTCGGTGTCATCATCTATTACTTTATAAGCAAAAAATCCAGCATTTTCTTTAATGTCTTTATAGCTTTTACCCATCAATCGCTTGGCACTGAAAATGGTATTCTGGGGATCTAATTCAAGGAAGGCACGGGCTTGTTCTCCAACAGTTGGATTTCCAAACTCATCAAAATGTACAATACTTGGCACCAAGCTACTGGTATTGAATTCGCGCAAAGCCACTGGCTGCTTGGTTTCTGGATGTATGATAGCAACCAAACTATTAGTGGTACCTAAATCAATCCCAACAATCATTTCTGCTTGTTGCAAACTTCCTGTAGCGATATTGATAGCAATTTTTGCCATATAGAACTAGTTCAAATATTTTTTTGGATATACAAGCGGCAAATGTAAAACAATGGCCCTCCCCTTTGTTGCGAATTCAGGAATGAATCCCAGCCTTCCTTAAATCAAGCTTCTATTACTTCTGTTCGAGTCAATTTATCGTGCAGGGGCTTACCCCAAAAAGCATTGAAAAAAAAGTCGATCACAATCAGTCTCAAAATGCTTCTCCCAATCACTTGAAGCGGGCTTGGGTGATTTCCCTGGATATCAACTACTTTACTTCCAGAAAACCACTTACCAGGTGTTCTAGCCCATATCATTTCGAAAAAACTGTAATACACAAACAATACTCCTGCAACAAACCACCAAAAATTGATCGTTTTGAAATGCCAGTATACCACATAGAAATTCCAGTATTTAAAAGCGGCGTAACTCAGCAGGAATACTAAGAAGCCATCGATCAGAAAGTTTAGAATACGCGTACCATCACCTACATTTTTCATTATCAGATTTGTATTTGTGCAAAAATATCCGCTTTAGTTCATTAGTCAACCTTGAAGTAATTACTTTTGCGCAAATTGTTTGGAAGATGCATTTAATTGAAGAATTACAATGGAGGGGGATGATTCAGGATATCATGCCCGGAACTAAAGAGTTATTAGAGAAGGAAATTGTATCTGGCTATATAGGCTTTGACCCTACCTCTGATAGTTTACATATCGGAAGTTTGGTACCCATTCTTTTATTAGTGCATCTACAAAGAGCAGGTCACAAGCCCTATGCCTTAGTTGGCGGTGCAACTGGTATGGTAGGCGATCCTAGTGGGAAAAGTGAAGAGCGCAATCTATTAAGCGAAGAAACCCTGCAATTCAATCAGGAAGGGGTTCGTAGACAATTGTCTAAATTCTTAGAATTTAATACAGGCTTGCCTAATTCAGCAGAATTGGTCAATAATTATGATTGGTTCAAAGACTTTAGTTTCTTGAATTTTATCAGAGATGTAGGCAAACACATTACGGTTAACTATATGATGTCGAAAGACAGTGTCAAGAAGCGCTTGGAAGGTGAAACGGGCATGAGCTTTACGGAGTTCACCTATCAACTAGTGCAGGGCTATGATTTTTATTGGTTATACCAAAATCGCAATTGTAAACTGCAGATGGGTGGAAGTGATCAGTGGGGCAATATTGTGACAGGAACAGAACTGATTCGTAGAAAAGCTGGTGGTGAAGCATTTGCCTTTACTTGTCCGCTAATTACAAAAGCAGATGGCGGAAAATTTGGAAAGACAGAGAAAGGAAATGTTTGGTTAGATCCTAAAAAAACTTCTCCCTACCAGTTCTACCAATTCTGGTTAAATGCGAGTGATGAAGATGCAAAAAAATGGATTAAAATATTTACGCTTCTCCCTAAAGAAGAAATCGAAGCGCTTCTTTTAAAACAAGATGCGGCACCACATGAGAGAGCGCTACAGAAAAAACTAGCAGAAGAGTTAACCTGCTTTGTACACAGTCGCGCCGATTTTGAATTTGCAGTTAAAGCCTCTGATATATTATTTGGAAATGCTACTACAGAAATTTTGCAAAGCTTAAGCGAAGAACAATTGTTGCAAGTAATGGAAGGTGTTCCTAAGATAGAAATTGAAAAAAGCACCATTGAAGTAGGTTATGAAATTGTTTCTTTCCTAGCCGACACGCAAATATTTCCAAGCAAGGGCGAAGCCCGCAAAATGTGGCAGGCCGGCGGTTTGAGCCTCAACAAATCAAAAATTCCAATAGATAAAAATGAAATTGTTGCAAGCGATCTTTTAAAAGAAAAATATCTTTTGATACAAAAAGGCAAAAAAAACTATTATCTTGTTTTAGTTAAATAGCTCAATTCATTATTGAACTTATTTCTTAATTATTTTTTCGATTTTAATAAAAAAAAAATGAAATGAATAAATCAAACGTAGTATTATTAACCTTAGCTTTTATTTTGTTTTCCTATCATACAAATGCACAAACAATACTTACCGAAGGGAGCCCTGAAATTGTTAATAATATCGAATTTGGTTATGTGATTACGAATATTCAATCCAAAGAAGATTATGAACGCTACGAGATAAAATTCTATGCCACAAATAACGGCTGTACTAAATTTATCCCTTTAAAACAATCTATTTCATTTTCAGACAAACCGCAGAATATACTAGGCGAATTCAGCTGCCTTAATGCTACGGGTAAGAGATTCACCAATAAAGGCAGAACACTAACACTGCCCGATTGGAATTATACTATACAAAATGATATAGAAGGAAAAGGCGTGATCGGAAAACAAATCCGTCTTGGTTACTTATTAAGAAAAGGGCAAAACATTTCTGTAACAGAAATTATTCTTACCCCAAAGGGTGAAAAACCTCAAGTGAAGTTATTTGCACCAAATTTAGCGGAACTATAAGCGCTATTTAATCGCCTTAATTTCTTTCCACATCGCATCCGCAACAAATTGTTGTCCTGTCGGATTTAGGTGTACACGATCTGAAGTGAGAATTCCTTTTTCACTATTTTCAGGGTTGTGCTTTAAATTATAATCAATCAATCCTGCTCTTAAATCAACTAGTGCTAATGAATGATCAGTCGCATATTTCCTGATCCAATTGCAGTATAAATTCAAATCCCCATCTTGCTGATTAGAATGATCTGTCCTTTCTCCAATAGCTGCAGGTGTGCAAAGAATTACTTTACTGCCTCCTGCCTGGATCTTTTTAACCACAGCGTCATAAAACTTACCAAACTTATCATAATCTGTACCTGTTCCACTAGTCATTTTATGCCATACATCGTTGACGCCAATATAGACCAGAACAATATCGGGGCTCTTCTGAAGCACATCCGATTCTAATCGTAGAAAGAGGTCATATATCTTATTTCCGCTAACTCCTGCCCCTATTAGCTCGTATTTTTCAGAAAGGCCCTCTTTTTGGATTAAAGTATCGATTAATCGGATGTATCCACCCGGATTAACCCCGGCTTGGGTAATTGAATCGCCGAAAAAAAGCACTTTTTTCTTTTTATCATACCGGAACGACATCATAAACATGGCAAATACAAAAAGGGCTAGAAGTATTAGTTTGTTGGTCATGGAATTTTTTTAATCGATTAGCGATTGAGGAATAAATATAAATGTTAAAAAGTTTCGGTCAACAGTTTCTGCGGTTTTATATGGTACTAGAACAGAATTTTCCTTCAAAAACGATTAGATGAACATAGATTTTACTAGAAAACCTTTAAAAAATTTGGAACAAAAGAAGGACACCCCTATTTTTGCAGCCCATTCGAATAGAATGGATAGGATTGCCTGATAGTATAATGGTAGTACGACTGTTTTTGGTGCAGTTTGTCTTGGTTCGAATCCAGGTCGGGCAACTCAAAAAATAAAAAACCGCTGAAATTCAGCGGTTTTTTTTGCTTTAACCTATTTGAAATAAATTAAACATTAAATTAAACTGAAATATATTGTGGGTTTCAATTAGTAATATTATTTTACAGAATGTTTACTTATGGCATCTAAATTGAAAGCTCATTAATTTTTGGTTGATGGTACTAAATCAATTTCCACCTGCACCAATTTTAAATAACTTTATAAGAGTCTATAGAGTGGTGCATTGTGTTTTTGACAATACCCAGATTATTCCTTTCAAGCCCTACCCTCCGAAGCCAGAACACTGTTTAAGTTTTTATCCAAGGGATACAGAGGTTGTAACTTATACGAAAAGCGGGAAGAAAAATTCTAACATAAAAGCGGTTGTATTTGGTCAACAAAATGAAGTCACTAACCGACATGTTGGTAAAGATTTTTTATTATTTCAAGTGGTTTTTAAACCTGGTGCACTTTACCGATTTCTAGGAATCCCTTCCACAGAAATAACCAATTGCTATATTGATGCGGAAACTGTATTTCCGGCAGCTGCTATCAAAGAAGTGAATGATCGTCTTGCATCCTTAGGAACAGATTTTTTGAAAATGGTTGCCGTTATTGATGCTTTCCTTGTTAAACAGCTCCCTCATTTAAAGGCAGAAGCCCACCAGATTGATTTTGTTAGCAACAATCTTGTGCTCAACAATGAAGGCCATAAAATAGAAAATCAAGCAAAAGCATCATGCCTTAGTTTAAGGCAATATGAAAGAAAGTTTTTAGAACGAATGGGCGTCTCCCCGAAATATTTTAGCAAAGTAGTTAGGTTTGAACATGCGTTTAGAATGAAAAATAAATTTCCCAACTTAGATTGGCTTACGATAGCCCTCCATTGTGGATACTACGATTACCAACATTTGGTAAAAGATTATAAAGAGTTGACTTTACAAAGCCCCACTGAATTTCATTTACTTGATTTATCATCGCCAGAGCGAAAATTTGGAGAAGCAGATACTTACTAAAAATGTCGTTTTTTTACCAGTATCTAGTTTTTAATTAAAATCATATTTGCATGACACCAAAAAACAAATCATGCAAAGAAGAAATTTTTTATTTACAGCTGCAGCTAGTATTCCTGCAATTGGCTTAGGGCAAATAATTGCACCAGATCCTAAACGCCCTAATAAAGGCATCGTAGTGAAAGCAACTGAAAGTAGGTTTTCTGAGAAAACATTACTGGGCGGTAAAAACCAGAATGACATTAAAGTATCTTCTAAAGATACAAATGGCGACCTCACTATTTTTGAATATACGGGTCACGAAAAAGGAGGTCCACCATTACATGTTCATCCAAAACAAGATGAAATATTCTTTATAGTGCAGGGAGAATATTTATTTAAAGTTGGCGAGGATACACATCAATTAAAAGCGGGAGATACCATTTTTTTGCCGAGAAATATCCCACATGCATTTGCACAATTATCTGAAACAGGTAAAATGTTTTTTCTTTTCCAACCTTCAGGCAAAATGGAAGATTTTTTTAGAGCACTTGGGAACTTAAGTGCCCCACCTACTCCAGAACAAGGTTCAAAAATATTTAGCGATCATGACATGATGATCGTTGGTCCTCCATTAGCATTTTAATTAAGCATCTCTTTTAGTACCCTCAACCATTCCAAGTTTGAGAATAGGGTAATCGTTTGTGACGTGCATAAAGCAACACAAATGATTACCCTTTCATTTATAGAGGAAATTCTTGCCTTAAAAATTTAAATTTCTTCATTAACTTCATTTTGATTTGAATAATTTCAATCCAAAGTTTAGATTTTGTAACTAACTATTTCTATATGGCTGCGCCAGATAAAGAAAAAATATTCCCACTAAATAATTATGATAGATTATGTTATTTAAAAAACATCATTAAAAACCCGAACATCATTGTAGGAGACTACACTTATTACGACGATTTCGAAACAGTGAATAATTTTGAGAAAAACGTTAAGTATCATTTTGATTTTATTGGCGACAAATTGATCATTGGAAAATTTTGTATGCTCGCCTCTGGGGTTAATTTTATCATGAATGGAGCCAATCATCTTTCATCAGCAATTAGCTCCTATCCCTTTGCCATTTTTGGTGCAGATTGGCAAAACGCCATGGAGGGTAAATCATATCCCTCCAAAGGTGATACCGTCATTGGAAATGATGTTTGGATCGGACATAATGCTACTATCATGCCAGGCATAAACATTGGCGATGGAGCCATCATCGCAACCAATACAACTGTCACTAGAAATGTGCCCCCATATTCGATTGTAGGGGGAAACCCTTCCCAATTGATCAGAAAAAGGTTCAACGATCATCAAATCAATTCTTTACTTGAAATGAAATGGTGGAATTGGAATATTGATTTAATCACCCAGCATGTTCAGTTACTTACGAATAACAACATAGATGAGTTGATCAATGTTTATACAAAAACAATTAAATTGTAGCTATAACTTATTCAATTTAATAGAGCAAATGATAACTGAATATTTGGAAAGTGCCAAACAACAATTTGAATATTATAAATTACTGGGCGAAAAAACTTTCAACCAATTAACGGATGAACAATTGTTTTGGCAATACAATCCTGCATCTAATAGCATTGGAACGATTGTAAAACATTTGGCAGGTAATATGCTTTCTAGATGGACAGATTTTCTAACAACCGATGGTGAAAAAGAATGGCGTAATCGGGAAACTGAATTTGATAACAACATCAATTCAAGGTCAGAACTGATAGACCTTTGGAATCAGGCATGGGATTGCTTATTTAATGCATTAGACTCGATTACCGAAGAGAACAAGGATACAGTGATTTATATCAGAACCCAAGGACATAGTATCACAGAAGCCATCAACCGACAATTAGCACATTATCCTTACCATATTGGTCAGATCGTTTTTATTGGCGTTATGTTACGCAATAAGGATTGGGAATCTTTATCCATTCCAAGAGGAGGCTCTAATAATTTCAACAGCGCTATGTTTTTAAAGCCAAAATCATAAGAATCCTGATTTTGTTATTTCATAGGATTGCAACTCAAATGGTTAAGCAGAACTTACCTATGGCTATCAAAGTATTGATGAAATTCTTTCCAGTTTTTTTCGCTACCATTTATGGGAAAAGTGGTGACGTTCTTAAAAATTGCTGAAATGCCGCCAATAATTGGCCCATAAACTACACCAGCCAATAAACCCGCAGCAATCCCCTCTGTTAATGTCCAACTAAGAAAGCCGCCTTTGTCGGAAGAGCTTATTGCCATCAGCGTCGCAAAAATGCCAGCAGTAATTGCTGAGCTTATGAGGACAGTATGACCGAAAGAATGTTTTGTTTTGATGTACCCAATATTTTTGACCAAAATGATAGTATTTGATTTCTCCAATTGAAGGCTACTATCTGTGATCTCAACAATATTACCCCTGGCAATTTTATTCCCACTCTTATCATACACCCGCACAAAAACAGAAGATTGAGATTGTGCATTAAATGCCAACAAAATAAATATTATTAGGAGGGCAGTTTTGATAAAGTTGTTTTGCATTACGATGAGTATTTATTGTATTAAACATACAAATTCAGATTGACAAATGCAAGGTTTGACGCTAATAGCTTTAACATTTTATTCTGATAATTCTTTCCCCTTTTGTCGTCTGTTGTTAAATCAGGCATACAAGTTGTTTTTGAAAAACCTTGTAGCTAAATACTTAACAACTAAACCACTTCTATGAACAAGCAATTAAAAGTCAGCATTTTTATCTCCACCTTATTTTTTTCAATTGTTTTAATTCAATCTTGTTCAAAAGAAACTACCAGTAGCTCGGAGAATGAAGGAAGTGGTGGATCAAGCACTGGGGCAAGTGCTTCAGGCACTAGCAAAAGCCATAATATGGGATTGAACTGTATGAATTGCCATAAAGCAGGCGGACAAGGAGAAGGAATATTCACAGCTGCAGGTACTGTATATAATAGCACTGCAACTGCAACCTTTCCAAATGCTACCATTAAATTTTTTACTGGTCCAAATGGAACAGGCAGTTTAGTCTACACTATGTCAGGAGATAATCTTGGCAATTTTTATACTTCACAAGCTTGGAATTTCGCGGTAGGACTCTATCCTGCAGTTCAGGGGAACACCAGTACTAGATATATGTCTTCCTCCATTTCAACAGGTCAGTGCAATAGTTGCCATGGTGTTTCAACTGGAAAAATAGTGGCTTTATAATACATTGACCTTTGTTATTCACCTGTCAATCTTGTAACAAGTTTCTTCCAATCTATAATAATACTGAACCTTAATATTTTAGTTTTACGTTTTCACAGCTAAAGGAAAATCATGAAACAAATAGTAAAGTTTTCAAGTATTGGCATTTTATTAATTAGTTTTTTAAATCTTGCCTGCAATAATACTGAGTCAACTAAAACAGAAAATGTAGAGACAATAAAAGAAGCCAATATCGATTATAAAAGTAAAAATGTTGAAAATTTACAGTCGGCTTATAAAGGCGAAGTTACTGCTACAGCCAAATACAAAGCTTATGCCGACAAAGCAGATTTAGAAAAACACCATTTGATCGCATTACTTTATAAAGCAGTATCTTTTTCAGAAAACATACATGCCAATAACCATAAAGCGGTTCTAAATGAATTAGGCAAAACAGTTCCTGTAATCAGTCCGGAATATGCAATTAATACTACAAAAGAAAATTTAAGCAACGATATCAAAGGAGAAGCGTACGAGTTTACTACGATGTATCCCGACTTTTTACAAGTAGCTGAAAAAGCTGGAAGTCAATCTGCAGTAACAAGCTTAAGCTATGCATTCAAAACAGAAAAAAAACATAAAATATTTTATGAGAAAGCCCTAGGAGATATGAATAGCAATACTTTAATGACACTACCTGCTGTTTACTTTGTTTGTCCAACCTGTGGAAACACCTATGAAAATGCGCTTCCTGGTCATTGCGACTTTTGCAACAATTTAAACAATAAGTTTATAAAAATTGACTAACTCAAAGAAACTACGATGACACAAACTCACCTTCATTTATTAATTACTCATTTACCCATTTTTGGATCTGTTTTTGGAGGCCTACTATTAGGGTATGGGCTTTGGGTTAAAAGTAATCATACTATACTATCAGCTTACTTCCTATTGATCATTTCAACAATTGGCTCTGTCATTGCTTATCTCACTGGAGAGGAAGCATCGGAATTGGTTGAAAAAATTCCCGGTATCAATAAAGCACTGATAGAAACACATGAGGAATTTGCATTAGTGGCATTAGTATCACTAATTATACTCGGAACAGCATCGTTATTAGGAGTATTTCTAACCCTAAAAAACACGCTCATTTCCAGAACATTTGCAACTGTTACTTTAGTAGCTTCATTTATCAGCTTTGGCTTAATAGCACGCACAGGATATCTAGGCGGTCAAATCAGACATACCGAAATTAGTTCAGCGGTTACAAATCCCACTTACCAAACTGAAAAAGATAATGATGATTAACTCTTAATGAGAACCATGCTCAATTTGACAATAATTTTGAGACGCAATTTTTAAGGCCCCGCTCCCACGCGTTTAATTCAATTCCGTAATCCTTTACGAGTTTTGAACAATCCATGACCGAATATCCTGGTCGTTTTGCAGGGGTTGGATATGCGCTAGAAGGGATTGGTTTTACAATACAATTCTTACCCCCCTCTTTAGCGATCGCAGTTGCAAAATCAAACCAAGAGATCACTCCGCTATTGCTATAATGATAAATGCCATAATGGGCATGTCCTAATTCTATGGACTCTATAATTTTAATAATAGTATTCGCCAAATCAGCTGCATAAGTAGGAGAACCTATTTGATCGCTCACTACATTTAACTCGGGGCGGTCGCTCATTAAACGCAACATAGTTTTTACGAAATTATTTCCGTGTTCACTATACACCCAAGAAGTACGAATCACAATAGTTTCGGCGCAATTGGATATCGCCAGCTGCTCACCCATCCATTTGCTATAGCCATAATAGTTGATAGGATTGGTTTTGGTGTCTGTTGTATACGGACTTACCCCATTACCATCAAACACATAATCAGTTGAGATGGTGATCAGCTTAGCATGAATTTTTGAACAATATTGTGCAATTAAACCTACAGACTCTGCATTGGTTTTATAAGCTAATTCATTTTCTTGCTCAGCTTTATCAACAGCAGTATATGCAGCACAATTGATAAAATAGTCGGGCTGATTTTTTTCGAAAAATGGAGCGATGCTTTCTGGTTTTGATAAATCAAGATCTTCACGCCCAGTAAATAAAAAATCAAAACTATCTTTTATAGTTTCAGCAATCTGTAAAATTTCCCAACCTAATTGGCCGTTTTTTCCTGTTACAACTATTAGTGGCTTTGACATATGATAAGTTTAATGCTAAACAAAGAAAGGGCTAATGCGGAAATCCGATTAAGCCCTTTCTTATTAAATATATAATCAATGGTTTTATTAATGACTCACAAACTCTTTAGGTTGTTTTGACCATTCTTCTATAGGCAAAGATTTGAAATAATCGTACGTTTTTTTCAATCCTTCTGCCCTTTCAACTTTAGGTTCCCAACCCAATAAAGTTTTTGCCTTGGTAATATCTGGCTTGCGCTGTTTTGGATCGTCTACCGGTAGGTCCTTATAAATAATCTTAACAGATGATCCAGTTAATTTCAATACTTCTTCCGCAAAATCTTTCAGTGAGATCTCATTTGGATTTCCAACGTTTACTGGCATGGTATAATCGCTCATTAATAAACGATAGATACCTTCCACAAGATCGTCTACATAACAGAAAGAACGAGTTTGACTACCATCACCAAAAACGGTAAGGTCTTCTCCTCTTAAAGCCTGACCAATGAAAGCAGGCAATGCTCTACCATCATTGAGTCGCATCCTAGGACCATAAGTGTTGAAGATCCGAATGATCCTTGTTTCAACACCATGGAAAGTATAATATGCTCTGGTAATAGATTCCATGAAACGTTTTGCTTCATCGTATACACCTCTTGGTCCAACTGGATTTACATTACCCCAATACTCTTCCGTTTGAGGATGCACCATTGGATCACCATACACCTCACTAGTTGAAGCAACCAGCATGCGAGCACCTTTTGCTTTTGCAAGACCCAAGCAATTGTGTGTACCTAAGGCACCTACTTTCAATGTCTGAATAGGGATCTTGAGGTAATCAATTGGGCTAGCAGGTGATGCAAAGTGAAGGATATAATCAAGCTCCCCAGGAACATGAATATATTTCGAAACATCATGATGATAAAATTCGAAATCTTCTAATTTAAATAAGTGTTCAATATTTCTAAGATCACCTGTGATCAGGTTGTCCATCGCAATTACATGATATCCTTCTTTGATGAAACGATCACAAAGGTGAGAACCCAAGAAGCCAGCGGCTCCTGTAATTAAAATTCTTTTCTTTGACATGGTATTTGTTTTATTGTCTACCGATACTTTCATAATGATAACCCATACTTCTAATTTGAAGTACATCAAATAGATTTCGGCCATCGAATATTACTTTGTTCTTCAATTTTGATTCAATGATTTCAAAATCTGGTGTTCTGAACTCACTCCACTCTGTTGCAATGATCAATGCATCTGCACCAGCAAGCGTACTATACTGATCAGCCGCATAATTTACTTTATGACCAAGTAGTGCTTGTACATTTGGAATCGCTTCAGGATCATATGCTGTAACTGTTGCACCAGCTTTGATCAAAGCATCAATGATATATAAAGCCGGAGCTTCACGAATATCATCGGTATTAGGTTTGAAAGCCAATCCCCAAAGTGCAAAATGTTTTCCTTTCAAGTCGTCTTTGAAATAGGCTTTGATCTTTGGGATCAGATGAAGTTTCTGAATTTCATTCACTTCTTCTACCGCTTTTAAGATTTGGAAATTGTAACCAACTTCCTCAGAAGACATAATCAATGCCTGTACGTCTTTTGGAAAACAGCTTCCTCCATATCCGATACCAGGGAATAAGAAACGGCGACCAATACGATCATCGCTACCAATTCCTCTACGAACCATATCCACATCAGCGCCCACTTTTTCGCAAAGCACTGCAACTTCATTCATAAATGAGATCTTGGTTGCCAAGAATGAGTTTGCTGCATATTTGGTAAGCTCAGCAGATTTTTCATCCATATAAATGACTGGGTTACCCTGACGCACAAATGGAGCATATAATTCGCCCATCACTTTTCTTGCGCGTTCAGACTTAGCTCCAATCACCACTCTATCTGGTTTCATGAAATCATCAACTGCTACCCCTTCTCTTAAAAACTCAGGATTACTTACTACATCAAATTCTCCTTTGTAATTAGCCGCTATTGCCGCATGAACCTTATCGGCAGTTCCAACTGGTACGGTGCTTTTATCAACGATTACCATATAGTCGGTCAGAATTTTTCCAAGGTCATTTGCAACACCTAAAATATATTTCAGATCTGCAGATCCATCAGCACCTGGAGGTGTTGGCAATGCAAGAAATACAATTTCAGCATCTTTAATTCCTTCTTCCAAGTTGGTAGTGAATTTTAATCGCCCCTCCTTGGTGTTACGCAAAAATATTTTTTCCAAACCCGGCTCATAAATGGTGATCTCGCCATTTGATAGTTTGGTTACTTTTTTAATGTCAATATCTACGCAGGTTACTTTGTTTCCTGTTTCAGCAAAACAGGTGCCTGTTACAAGTCCTACATAACCGGTTCCAACTACTGCAATTTTCATAATTAGTTGTTTATAAAATTGAGAATACTATTTGAAATAAATGAAAGCTGTTCGATATCCAATTCTGTGTGCATTGGTAATGAGATGACCCTTTCAGTTAACCAGTCGGTTACCTTCAAATCGATCTCCGGTAAATTAAACGCACTAAACATTTTTTGTTTGTGACCAGGTACTGGATAATAAATCATTGAAGGGATTTTTTTCTCAGCTAAATATGCATTCAATGCATCCCTGTTCACACCTTTTAGTTGTAAGGTATATTGATGATAAACGTGCTTACTATACTCAGCTACAAAAGGGGTTGTTATTTTTTCGTTATCAGCAAAAGCAGCATCATAAAAAGCAGCTGCTGATTGACGAGCTTTGATATAATTATCCAGTTCCCTTAATTTAATATTTAAGATAGCAGCCTGAATAGAATCCAATCTTGAATTACAACCAACCATTTCGTGATAATAGCGTGTTTGCTGACCGTGATTAGCAATCATCTTCATCTTATGTGCTAATTCAGCATCATTCGTAAAAATGGCACCACCATCGCCATATGCTCCAAGATTCTTACTTGGATAAAATGAAGTAGCCCCAACTGTTCCGATTGAACCAGTTTTCTGAACCGTGCCGTCTGCAAATCGATAGTCGCAACCAATAGCCTGCGCATTGTCTTCAATCACAAATAAACCATGTTCTTTTGCGATGGCCATTATTTCTTCCATAGGAGCAGCATGCCCATATAAATGAACTGGCACGATGGCTTTTGTTTTTGGTGTAATGGCTTTTTTTACAGACTCAGGATCTAAACAAAAAGTATAAGGATCTACTTCCACAAATACCGGCTTTAATTTTAATAAAGCCACTACTTCGGTTGTTGCGATATAAGTAAATGAAGGGGTAATTACTTCGTCTCCTGGTTGAAGATCTAAAGCCATCATGGCTATTTGAAGTGCATCGGTGCCATTTGCACAGGGAATGGTAAAACCAGCTCCCTGATAGGCATTTAAACTGGCTGTAAAATCCTGAACAGCTTTGCCATTGATATAAGATGCTGTGTCCAAAACCTCATGAATTGCGGCGTCAACTTCTGCCTTTATTTTTAGATACTGTTGCTTAGTGTCTACCATCTGAATCGGCCGCATAACTATAGGTCTTGTTTTACACAACAAATCTACATCAAAATATAACAAATTAGGATTACTAATTATCTGAATATTGCTTAAATTAATTGTGTTAATTTGCAATCTGAAAATTTCGCTTGAAAATACTATATCAACTCTTTGTTTTTTTATATCCCAAAGCAGCCTGGTTATTGGGATGGAAAAATGAAAAAGCAAATAAATGGGTCAAGGGCAGAAAGGACTTATTCAAGAGTCTCTCCTCTTATTTTTATCAACAAAAAGCCCCAGTAATTTGGATTCATTGTGCTTCTCTGGGGGAATTTGAACAAGGTCGCCCCATTTTGGAATCTCTAAAGAAACACTACCCTGAGCACAAAATTTTACTGACTTTCTTTTCTCCCTCGGGCTATGAAGTACGGAAGAACTATTCTGAGGCAGATTACATTACTTACCTCCCAATGGATTCAGCGCGAAATGCCAATCGTTTTTTCAATATCGTGCAGCCAAGTCTGATCATTTTTATCAAATATGAATTCTGGCATTATTACTGCAAAGAAGCATCAGAAAGAAAGATCCCTTTGATACTTGCATCGGGAATTTTTAGAGAGAGCCAAATCTTCTTTCAATGGTATGGTGGATTTTACAAAAAGATCCTACAGAACTTTACCCATTTTTTTGTTCAAGATGAACTTTCTTTTCAACTTTTACAACAAATTGGGTTAGGCTATAAAACCCTCATCAGTGGTGATACAAGATTTGACAGAGTCATTGAAATTGCAGAACAGTTTAGGCCAATCCCTACCATCAGCAATTTCTGTAATAATGCTACTACTATTGTGGCGGGAAGTACTTGGACAGAAGATGATGAGGAACTGGACCATTTTGTAAATGATCATCCAACTATTAAATGCATCATTGCACCGCATGAGATTGAAAAAGAACGGTTGGATGAATGCCTCACATTGTACAAAAATTCGATCCTCTTTTCTAGCTATGAGCAAGCTTTGATCAATAACCAAGTTTTTGCTACCGAACCCCAGGTTTTGATCATTGATAATTATGGCCTGCTCACCAAGCTATATTATTATGCAACGGTATGTCTTGTGGGTGGCGGATTTGGAGGCGATGGCGTTCACAATGTTTTGGAAGCCGCAGTTTACGGGAAGCCAGTGATCATTGGACCTGTTTATGATAAATACATTGAAGCCGTTGATCTGGTAGAAAATGGAGGATGCTTAGAAGTTGAGAATGCACTAGAGTTAGAGGATACGATGAATGAACTCTTGGACCCTAATAACCCGTTGTACCAAGAATCGGCAAATGCTTCAAAATCCTATGTGTATAAAAATGCAGGCGCTACTCAAAAAATCCTAGATCATATTCAGGCAAATCTTCTTTTAACCAACTGATGAAAATGATCTACAGTTTCAGAACGATCATTCCATCCCAATTTTACCTTTAATTCTCTTTGGATCCAATATTGTGCTTCTGGGAAGATGGCAAATCCATTGATTGTTTTCAGACTACGTTCATACATAGTTTCATCGCCTCTGAACAATTCATTGATAAAAAGATAACGATCATTAATTCCAATGGCTTTTTTCAAATCGCGAATTGGAGCTTCTTGAAATCCACTAGAAATATCATTTTCAGTTTGCTTCAATTGGTCGTGGATAATCTGTGTATCCTCTAAAATGATATCGTTCAATTCCAAAATTTCTTTAATAGAAGCAACTTCTTCCATTACAGGGATGGCTACTGTTTCCTCAGCGATTACAGGCTCAACCATTTGCTCTTCAATTGGTGCCACTTCAATCTCAATATGAGGTTCAACAACGGGAAGTTCTGTTTGCATATCAAAAAGCCAACCACTCAATTCTTCTCTATTCTTTGATCCAGATTTGGATACCGGTGAATCTGTCATGGAGATAGATTGCAGACCCGAACCATTAGCCCCGGGCACCACCTCAGATCCCGAACTTCTTGAAGGATTTGATTTTTTGTATTGTTGCAATTCAGCTAAAAGCATCTGAGCTGTAACCAATAATTTATCAGATTCAACCTGCTGAGCAAATTGTTCTTGTAGTTTATTGATTAGTATACCCGCTCTTTCCATTGGATGTAATACATTTGAGGTGTTAAAATGACAGAGAGTTATTTCTGAAACGATTTTTTTTATAATTTATTTTGTAGATGTTCATAGAACCAAATATATCAGGCGAACGTAGAGGATGGGTGGAAGTGATTTGTGGAAGCATGTTTAGCGGTAAAACCGAAGAACTGATCCGTCGTTTAAAGAGAGCGAAGATCGCGAATTTAAAAGTGGAAATCTTTAAGCCCGCGATCGATACCCGCTATGATGAGACACAGGTAGTGAGTCATGATGCCAATGCCATTCAATCTACCCCGATTGAAAATTCACAAACCATTTTACTCATGTCTGAAGGCGTAGATGTAGTTGGAATCGACGAAGCACAGTTCTTCGACGACCAAATCATTTACGTTTGTGAGCAATTAGCGGCAAGGGGCACAAGGGTCATTGTAGCCGGACTTGACATGGACTATAAAGGCCGACCATTTGGCCAAATGCCCAATCTCTTAGCCATTGCTGACTATATTACAAAACTGCATGCGATCTGTGTGCAATGTGGCAATATTGCGAGTATTTCTCATCGCAAATCTGCAGTTGGTCCGCAAGTGCTTTTAGGTGAAAAAGATGTTTATGAACCACGTTGCAGAAAATGTGTCCATGAAAAACCATAACCCCATTTTAGCACTGGTAAAAAAAGAATTACTGCTCGAAACTCGTCAGCAGTATACCCTTTATGGAATTTTCCTGTATGTAGCTTCCACGATTTTTGTAGTGTACTTATCGATGGGGCAACCAGAAGATAAAGTATGGAATGGCTTGTTCTGGGTAATTCAACTATTTGTTTGTGTGAATGCCGTTGCAAAAAGTTTTCTAGCTGAGAGCAGGGGACGAATGCTCTACTTTTATTCCATTGCAGGCGCCAAAGATTTTGTTTTATCTAAACTCATATTCAATAGCATTCTGATGCTTCTAATGAGTTGTATTAGTCTAGCAATTTTCACTTTATTATTAGGCAACCCAATCGAATTTGGTTTTCGGTTTTTAGGCATCGCATGTTTAGGAGGAGTCAGCCTTAGTCTCGTATTTACATTTTTAGCTGCCATCGCAGCCAAGGCCCAACAGCAATCTGCATTGATGGCCATTATGGGCTTCCCCATCATTATTCCACAGTTGCTTTTATTGATGAAAATATCAACCGCAGCATTTTCTGCAGTGATTCAAGCAGGGTTGATACAAATGATTTTCTTACTGGTTGGACTAGACGCTTTAGTCATTGCCCTTGCCATCATTTTATTTCCATTTCTTTGGAAAGACTAGGTTTAGTTTTCGAAACGTAAGTGCCGTACTGTTTGTCCGTTATTGATCAACTGCATTAATGAATCAATGCCGATCTTTAAATGTTTCTCCACATATTCTTCCGTCACTTTTTTATCGCTTGCTTCTGTTTTTACACCATCTGGAACCATTGGTTGATCACTCACTAATAAGAGTGCTCCTGTTGGTATTTTATTATAAAAACCAACTGTGAAAATGGTTGCCGTCTCCATATCAATAGCATAGGCACGCACTTTAGTTAGATATTCTTTGAACACTTCATCATGTTCCCAAACACGACGGTTGGTCGTATACACGGTGCCTGTCCAATAATCCACCTGATAATCGCGAATAGTTGTAGAGATCGCTTTCTGCAGGGCAAATGCAGGCATTGCAGGAACTTCTGGAGGGAAATAATCGTTTGATGTACCCTCTCCTCTAATGGCTGCAATGGGAAGTATTAAATCGCCCAGTTTATTCCTTTTCTTCAATCCACCACACTTTCCTAAGAATAATACCGCTTCAGGTTCAATGGCTGTTAAAAGATCCATTACTGTTGCGGCACCCGGACTTCCCATTCCGAAATTAATAATGGTAATACCATTGGCTGTAGCACATTCCATTGGTCTGTCTCTACCAATAACTGGAACATTATGCCACTCAGCAAACATGGTTACATAATTGGCAAAATTGGTGAGCAAAATATACTTGCCAAAATTTGCAAGTTGTTCACCTGTATACCTAGGGAGCCAATTCTGTACGATCTCTTCTTTCGTCTTCATAATTCTATTTTTTGTGGTTCTTCAAAGATTATCTTTGAAAAACTTAATTGGCTAAAGTACAAAAAATCAAAGCAGCAAACAACCCCATGATAAAAATTGATTACCCAGAGCCAAGGTTTCGAACCAAATCGGAGAATGGTAAGGATTGGATCTTCGATGAATTTAGAAAACGATGGATTCAAATAAGTCCAGAAGAATGGGTACGACAGAACTTTTTACAGTGGCTAGTTCAATCCAAAAAAATTCCTGCCTCTTTGATCGCCGTTGAGAAAGAGATCAAAATGGGAGAACTCAAAAAGAGGTGTGACATTGTGATTTATAAGGCATCGCTTCCCTGGATGATTGTTGAATGTAAGGAAATGGAAGTAAGGCTTGACGAAGCAGTTATCAAACAGATCCTGAATTATAATGTTTCTTTAAGGGTGCAATACTTAATCATCACCAACGGATCAGATACTTTTGCTTTTGAATTAAAGGATGGTAAAATGATCCTGTTATCCGAGATCCCCAACTTTGATTAGTCACTCAAAATATTGATTATGCGATTTAAGATCTTTGTTTTGCTTTTTTGTGTGAGCATAGTTTATACAAATTCGATTAAAGGGCAAATTATCAATATAGATAAATCAGATACTGCAGATTATAATAAGAAAGCACAATTCAATTTTAATTTTAGTACTGGCTTAGAAGTAGATAAACAACAAACTACTTTATGGGATGCGACCAACACTGCGGAAATGATGTTGCAAAAAAACAAGGACCTTCTTTTGTTTGCAGCAAGTTATCGTTTTACATATAACGGCCCTGAAGACATTTTGAATGCTGGTTATTTTCATTTGCGTTATAGAAGTCATTACAAAGACAAATTTCAGCCCGAACCATTTTTACAATACCAATGGGATAATAAACGAGGCTTAGAAATGCGTTACCTCGGCGGTGCCAATATTCGCTATAATATGTGGAAGGGCGATAAGCTAGAATTCAATGCTGGATTGGGTTTGATGTATGAAGTTGAGAGATGGAATTACGATGGTGTTGATACCAATAAAGTGATCCTTGACAAAACACCTATTACAAACAAATACATCAAGTTGAACTCCTATGTACGTATGGATTGGAAACCTAATAGCAATAATGATATTGCGATCAATGTATTTTTTCAAACCAGACCTGATAGCTTTCATCCTAGAATAGCACCACATATTCAATGGAATATTAATGCAGGGAAGCATGTTGGATTTTCGATCAGTTATTCTGGCATGTATGACGAATCACCCGTTGTGCCAATTCATAATTTCTATTTCAGTTTATCCAATAGCATCTTGGTTAAGCTCTAATAAAAAAAGCCGTCCTGATTGCTCAGAACGGCTCTATAGATATTTTTAAAAATCTACTAAGGGAAGATACCCAACTCGGTATAGCTGATCGCTACTTTGTTGATGGCACTAACATATGCTGCAGTTCTCATATCAGGAATCGTAGGATTTGCTTCCATGATTTCCATGATCTCTCTTGTAGCATTGATCATTGTTTCTTCCAAGCCACTATGTACCAAATCGATTTCTTCTGCACCGTGCATAATGAATTCTTTATCTTTTGGTCCAACCGTTTTTCCTGTCAGTCCTTCAATCTGATTTAGAATATGCGCATTCATATTTTCAGTGAAGCGTTTCTCCATTCTACCATATCGTACGTGACTAAGATTCTTTAACCACTCAAAATAAGAAACAGTAACACCACCTGCATTTAAATACATATCAGGTACTACTAGAATTCCTTTTTCAACAAAGATTTCATCAGCCTCAGGTGTTAACGGACCATTCGCAGCTTCCGCAATGATTTTTGCTTTTACATTTGGTGCATTCTCTGCATCAATCACATTCTCCAATGCCGCAGGAATTAAGATATCACAAGCTAATTCCAATGCATCGCCATTTTTGGCAAGATTGGTTGCTCCAGGGAAATTTAAAATACTTCCAGTTGCTTTTCTGTGTTGGAATAATTCTTCTTCATTGATACCATCTGCTTTATAAATAGCTCCTTCATATTCAGCAATTGAAACAATAATTGCTCCATGTTCGCGGAAGAATTTAGCGCAGAAATATCCCACGTTACCTAATCCCTGAACAATAACAGTTTTTCCTTCAATACCTGTTTTCAAACCAAGCTTTGCCATCACAGGTTCCATATTACATACCTCTCTGATACCAAAGAAAACACCCAGACCAGTTGCTTCTCTTCTTCCACGTACACCACCTTGCGTAATTGGTTTACCAGTTACACAACCAGCACTATCAATATCACCAGGTTTCAATGATTGGTAAGTATCTACGATCCATGACATCTCTCTTTCACCGGTTCCGTAATCAGGTGCCGGCACATCGATACCAGGGCCGATAAAGTTTTTCTTTACCAACTCAGCTGTATAACGACGAGTGATTTTTTCAAGTTCATAAGCACTATGATTTCTAGGGCTGATTTTAATTCCACCCTTTGCTCCACCAAATGGAACATTCACAATCGCACATTTGTAAGTCATCAAAGAGGCAAGTGCCATCACTTCATCCTGATTAACTGCCATACTAAAGCGGATCCCTCCTTTACAAGGGGTTTTGTGCTGCGAGTGTTGAATTCGATAAGCTTCAATTACTTCAATGCGTCCATCATCCATTTTAACTGGGAAACGCATACTGTAAATACTGTTACAAGCTTTAATTTGTTCCAGCAAGCCTGATTCCCATTGGGTGAACTTGGCTGCTTTATCAAAGCTTCTCTCAACACTTTGAAAGAAACTGTAAGGTTTTTGACTTGACATGAGCAATTTTTTAGTTCGTTATTTTTTTTGACCTTTTATAAAACAACAAGTGCTTCTGAGCAAGAAGCACTTGTAATTATTTTTTTTCTAGTTTACTGATCTTTTTATCTAAGCTGTAAACATATACAAGCAATCCAGCAACAATGAAAACAACAATCGTCATCACTAAGAATATTCTTCCATTGCTACGCATTAAATCATTCGCGTTTGCATCTGTTGCAACAGCTTGAGCTTTTACAATTACCTGCATACATGCAAATACAAAAAACAGGATCAGTTTTTTCAAATTATTCATTGTTTAATTGCTTTTCATTTAAAATTTGATAACGTACACTTAAAGTAGAAATCCAAACCCCAAGAAGGGTCCACCCTATTACTGCAGGATAAAATACGGTGCGCATATGCATATCCATATCTTTTCCATTAATTCCTGGGTTACCCTCGCTACCCTGTCCGCCAGGATGCAAAGATTCGGTTAATCGCGGAAGAATCCAAAGTGTAGGGAATAGCATAAAAAAGGCGAAAATATTATAGACTGCACCAATACGCATTTTCTTTTCTTCATCGTGCATACTACCTCTCAATACAAAATAAGCTAGATAAATTAAGATGGCAATTGCAGCGCCGTTTTGCTTAGGATCGCCACTCCAAGGACTACCCCATTGGTAATTGGCCCAGATTGCTCCAGTAAAAATCCCTAATAAAGCATAAATGGTTCCTGTTGCTGCAAAGGCATTCGAATAAAAATCATAAACGGGTTTGGGTTTGCGCAAATACTTTACTGCATAAATAACAGATACTAATAGCAATACCATCATTCCAAACCACATGGGGACATGAAAAAAGAAGTTGCGAACAGACTCCTGCATCCGATCATCCATTTTGGGGATTTTTACATAAAATCCATATGTGCAGGTATAAACCAATAAAACGATTGCTAATGCTTTCCACCAAAATTGTCGAATCATATTTATTTTTTTTCAGTCCCTTCGCTCAAACTAACAAATGTAAGTGCAAATTTAGGTAAAAGGGGGGCAATAAAACTAATCTACGTGTAAAATTTACCTGTTGTTTTTTGTTAAAAAAAGGAATAAAACTAAATATACCTTACCTTTGCCAACTTCCAAAATTCATGCCGTAACATGAAGTTAGTGACTCCGCCCTTGGCGAGAATACGACTGAATGTGGCTATCATTCAAAAAAGAATAGACACATGAAATTATCACAATTCAAGTTCGACCTTCCGTTGAACCTCATTGCCCAGAACCCGACCAAAAAAAGAGAAGACAGCCGTATGATGGTGGTTGATCGTAAAACCGGGCATATGGAAAACAGACATTTCCGCGACATCTTAGAGTATTATGATGACAAAGACGTGTTTGTAGTAAACAACACAAAAGTATTTCCGGCAAGAATGTACGGCCGTAAAGAAAAGACTGGTGCGAAGATCGAAGTGTTTTTATTGCGCGAGCTTAACAAGCCAAACCGTTTATGGGATGTAATCGTTGATCCCGCAAGAAAGATTCGTGTTGGAAACAAATTATACTTCGGAGACAACGAAGAACTAGTTGCAGAAGTAATCGACAATACTACTAGCCGTGGTCGTACCATCCGCTTTTTGTGGGATGATGATGATGAGAGTTTCAAAAAAATGTTAGAATTTTTAGGAGAAACACCATTGCCTAAATACATCAAGCGCAAGCCTGATGAAGAAGATAAAGAACGCTACCAAACAGTTTACGCAAAGCACGAAGGTGCCGTTGCAGCTCCTACTGCTGGTTTGCACTTTTCTAAAGAATTGATCAAGCGTTGTGAAATTCAGGGAATCCGTTTTGCAGAAGTTACTTTGCATACTGGCCTTGGAACTTTCCGTCCGATTGAAGTAGAAGATTTGAGCAAACATAAAATGGATGCCGAATACTATCAAATCACAGACGAAGCTTGTAAAATTGTAAACAAAGCAAAAGAAACTGGCAAAAGGATCTGTTCTATTGGCACCACAACAATGCGTGCAATGGAAAGCAGCTTTACAGCACAAAAAATGCTGAAGCCTAGTGAAGGATGGACCAACCACTTTATTCATCCACCTTATAAATTTAATGTGGCTGATAGTTTGGTAACCAATTTCCACCTTCCAAAAACAAGCTTGTTAATTATGACCTGTGCTTTTGCAGGATATGATTTAGCAATCGAAGCCTATAAAAAAGCAATCAAAGATAAATACCGCTTCTTCAGTTATGGAGACGCGTTGTTAATTATCTAACATATACTTTCTATAAAAAAAATCCTCCCGAATTCTCGGGGGGATTTTTTTATGGCATGAACTGGTCAGATAATTAACAAGTGAAGAGTGGACAGACATTGCCTAATCGATTAACCCTTGGCTAGCCAAGGGTTGCGTTATAAGACAGCATTCTTCCTAAAAAAAATCCTTCCCGAGTGCTCGGGAAGGATTAAAATATCATAGTAGCGAGACGATTGATTTTTCACTCTTCACTCTTATCTTTTATCTCTTCACTATTTTTTCCTCCTCTCTTCACTTTTCACTTTTATCTTTTCACTAAATTCTTACAGTCCAAACAATCCGCTATTCAAAAGCTGAAGGGTCTTTGTCCTGTATTCCTTCGGAACCAATAATGAAATGTTATGCGGACTTCCACCATAACTTACCATTGTTACTGGTATCTCACGAACCGCATCAAATAGTTTCATTAATACATCATCTGTCTTTGCAATTTCATTTCCCACAATCGATACGATGGATTGATCTTTCTCAACTTCTACTGTTCCGAATGGTTCCAATTCTTTGATGATCTCTGCTAGAGCTACATCAGAATCGATGGTAACGGATACGGCAACTTCGGAAGTTGTGATCATATCTATGGATGTGCGATATTTTTCAAACACTTCAAAAACCTTACGCAAGAAACCGTAAGCCAATAACATGCGACTACTCTTAATTTTAATAGCAATGATTCCGTCTTTCGCAGCAACTGCTTTCACACCAACGCTTCCAGCTTCTTTCGTAATTACGGTTCCAGCAGCTTCTGGCTGCATGGTGTTCAATAATTTAACGGGTACATTTTCCTGTTGTGCTGGCCAAATACAAGTTGGATGCAAAATTTTTGCTCCGAAATAAGCCAACTCAGCAGCTTCATCAAAACTCAACTGCTCAATCGCAACAGTTTTATTCACGATACGCGGATCGTTGTTGTGCATGCCATCAATGTCGGTCCAGATCTCACAAACAGTTGCGTTAATTGCTGCAGCTACTAATGATGCTGTGTAATCACTTCCACCCCGTTTTAAATTGTCTACTTCACCGCGTACGTTGCGGCAGATATAACCTTGAGTGATGAAGATTTTCTTATCGGTATGCTCTGCTAATGCAGCTGTTAATTTTGTACGAATAGCAGGGAAATTGGGTTCTTCGTTTGCGTCGATCACCATAAACTCTAAAGCAGGCAATAATAAATGATCAATGCCTTGTTCTTCTAAATACACACAAAATAATTTGGTGCTCATCAATTCACCCTGCGCCAAAATATCTTTATTCAATGCTTCACTAAACGAAATGCGAAGAATGATATTAAGAAATTCAAAGTGTTCTGAAACAATCGCATTTGCCTTCACACGATTTTCGTCGAGCTTTACTAAATCCAACACAAAACTGCGGTAATGCGCCTCAAGATTATCAATCTTTTGCTTGGCAGCTACACGATTGCTTTCAGCCAAACTATTGCTGATATCCACCAATGCATTGGTAGTTCCGCTCAATGCACTTAACACCACAATTTTCGATTCCGCATCTTTCGTGATCAACTGAGATACCTGATGCATACGTTCTGGTTTCCCTACGCTGGTTCCACCAAACTTCATTATTTTCATTATTCTTCAATTTTATCGTAATGGACAAGCCGAATGACCAGATCCTTCTGAATTGGCTGCAAATGTAACACGATACGATTAAAAATTTGTCAGACTTTGGCAATAAACCTCAATTGATAGAATTTTTATATATTTGGGGTAAATAGCCCCCTTTCATACTATTCACTACTTATCATTATTTTATGAAAGCTTATTTTGTCTGCTTACTTGTATTATTGGGACTATCTCTAAAGTCTCATTCCCAATCTGATCTCAGAGTATTTTCTGAACCTGACGGTTTTAAAAAGAATTCAATTCGCTTGATGGCAGAAAAAACAAAGCCTGGCTCTATCACTTGCATCGTAACTTTTAATCAACTAATGGGATATAGTTGCTCAGAGGGAGGCGATAATTTTACAGTTACTATCAGCAATTCAAATTCACAACAGATTGCCACACTAACTCCAATTGAAAATGCGCCTAGTTATTCTTTGAGTTATAGTTATCGTTCTTATAAGGGAAAAAATATTTCAAAATTGGATTCTCTTTATCCTTATTTACTTCCGCGAACACCTGGTAAATCTATTAGAACATCTGGTACCTTTTTCTTGGGTGACCTAATGGGAAAAAGTAATTCAGAGTTTTATGCAATGGGATTTCAGTATAGTTTGGGCGACACCATCTGTGCAACGCGAGGTGGCATCATGTATGAAGCATTCGACAAAGCAGAACCTAGAAATAAAGGCGAAGTATATAATTCTAAAACAAGAAATAATATTTATGTAGAACACAATGATGGTACAATTAGCCGATACAGTATCCTTAGTTCTATCAAGCTTCTGGTTCAAGTTGGTGACAAAGTAATACCTGGCCAGCCATTGGCTGTTTTCGATAAACAAGAACATGATTACACCATGCTTTTTGATGTATTTTATCTGAACTTAAAAGCTAGAAGTGCAACTGGAACCAATTATTTCACCGCCAGACCAAGATTTGTTTTTGATTCAAATAAAATTGATCTTGCTTTTCCCTTTACTGTATACCCCGATGTAATACATCCAATAGAAATTGTGACAAAAGAACTTTCTAATAAAGAAATTAAAAAATTAGGATTGAAACATTAAGCCTTATAGCCCAAATGGTTTCTGCGTACTGCATTCTGCATTGGGTCCTTTATCAATGTGTAAAAAGTCGCAGAAGTATTGATAAAAACCATATCTGTATTTGGTGCGCTCAGAATGATTTTCACCGCATTCTAATCCCCCATTGATCACATTCACAACCGTCCCAAATCCAAGTCCGCGCCCGCCTGCAATATCTTTAGCAGTTGGCTCCCACTGTCCGGCCATTAAATCATGACAAGATGGTTTAGGATACTGATCTCTTACCCAGAACCAGATGGCACTTGCAAAGCAAAGTACTGAGTCTTTTAAAAGTAGATCGGGATTATCTAATAGTATTTGTTTGTTTCCAAAATAGGCTTCGCTAAACTGACCATAATTATAGTTCCAACTCAATTGCATCGGTCCTCTTCCGTGATAAGATTTTCCTGTAACTGGCAACCATTTCTTCTTACTCGTATCTGAATAGTTGAAATGATCATTGGGGTATCCTTTTTCTTGAATAAAATACAGTCCCCATAGATACACACCACCCGGCGCATTATCCCAGCCACCGTTTGTTTCGTGCGCCATATTTGCAAGGAACGCGGCTAACTCCCTTCTTTGAATGCTATCATTACCATCCCCTAAGAAAAGCGGAAATTGTTTTGCGGCTGCTACAAATGCATCAAAACTGTAGAAATCATTTTTAGGAATACCATTAAAACTAGTGTCTTGATATGTTGAAATATGAAAGCGATTTGGAAATAAACTATCCCATTTTTTAGCATCTAAAAATTTAGTGAGATTGGTTTGGGTATTTTTTTTATTTGCCACAATTACATCATCTGTTTCATCTTCCACTGCAGCACAGGCTTGCAAAAAAAATAGTGCAAGAAAAAACGAGAAGAGATAAGGTAATTTCTTCATAGAGATCTGACGTTAAAATTTCAATCCAAATTTTTCTGCTATTTCAAGTAAATCTTTTTCAACTGGTTCTACTAAAGGTATCCCTTCTACAATTCTTATGGCTTCCATTTCTCTCTCAGGATCTCCAGGTATTAATACTTTATCGTTTCCTTCAGAAGGCTGGGCATTTCTAAAGCGATTGATCCAATTATCCATATGCCCTTTAAATTCTTCAGCGGGGCGAAAAGCATCCACCCGCATCGCACCAAAGAAGTGCCCAAGACCTTGCCCAGGCTGATTTTCAGGCATTGGTACATATGCAGGGAAAGGAGGCGCCCACGGACCGTAGGAAGCACCACTTAACACCGCAGAGAAAATATCAACAATACTACCTAATGCATATCCTTTATGACTTCCATGCTCTCGATCACTTCCAAGTGGCAATAGCGCACCTTGTTTTCGAATGATATTTGCATCAATAGAAGGATTGCCATCTTTGTCTTGTGCCCAGCCAAGCGGCATATCTTCATTTTTGCGTTGAAGAATTTCTAGCTTTCCATTTGCAGCTGTGGTTGTTGCAAAATCTGCAACAAATGCAGGCTGCTCATTAGCAGGTATCGCCACAGCTATTGGATTGGTTCCTAGCATTCGTTCGTTTGAAAATGTAGGTGCCACTAATGCCGATGCATTTGTCATAGCCATCCCAATCATATCATCTTTCAAAGCCATCATGGCATGTGCACCCGCAATTCCAAAGTGATTAGAATTCTTGACACTTACCCAACCTGTTCCTACCAATTTTGCTTTGTCGATTGCAACTTGCATAGCAAAGGGAGCCACAACCAAACCCAGTCCGGCATCACCATCCACCACCGCAGTACTGGGTGTTTCATAGATCACGCGAATATTAGGTCTAGGATTCACGCGGCCCGCCTCCCACAATCTCAAGTAACCGCTCAGTCTAGCAACACCATGACTATCAATCCCACGAAGATCTGCAGAAATTAAGACTGTAGCCGCTGTTGTAGCATCTTGCAAAGAACAACCCATTTTAAGAAACACGGCGTGCGTAAATTGATACAAGCGGTTATAAGAAAATGTATTCACTATAGAATATTAAGAGGATTCGATGAACTAATAATGGCTGCAAATTAAACGATTTAGGAACATTAAAATGATAATGCTACTTCCTATCTTTAGTTCATGAATCGTCTTTTAACAGTTATTCTTATTTGTCTGTCAACTCAAGTTTTATTTGCACAAACAGCAAGAGATACTATTTATTCAAGTTTTGTATTGGATCAAAGAAGAGCCAGTTTCAAGGAACAACTACAAAATAATCTACTCGATAAAAATATGCTACTGGCATTGGACAGTACTACAGAAGAAAAATTTCGCGAATCTTGTTGGTCGATCTCCCAATTTATTGTTCAAACATCCTCAATAGAAAAGGGATTCGCACAGATGTTTGACAAATATCAGAAACTTGAATACAGCACTAAACGTTCATTTCTTGAAGCCGTTTATGCCAGTTATCCCAAGGAATATGAAAGGGAAATTGGCACTTTGTTAATTACCGAAACTATACCAAAATTATTTGCGATGCAGGCAGTGTATTTATATCGAATACATCCTAATCATGCAACCAAAGATTTCATTCAATCCTATTTAGCAAATCGTTTTCCTGATTATCAGCAGGACAAAATTTTATCAGAACTATCAAAGTTTTTAGAACAGCATCAAATTCAAATAAATCAAAAAACACCAAGCCTTACTGCCCTTTTTGCGCATCAAAATAAAGTAGGTACAAAGATCATTTACAGTTTTCAAAGATGGAATAGAGATTATCCTGGCATTGCAATTATTCAAAATGCAGATGGCAGTTTTGTAAAAGAAAAAAATGGCCAGCTATTAATGATTGAACAATTGGCTAGAGCGGGTTCTAACCTTCCTTATTTTCTTACCAATGGAAATACGCCACAAGGAATTTATAGTATCACAGGAACAGAAGTTTCGCATAATTTATTCATTGGACCAACACCCAATTTTCAAATGCTCATGCCCTTTGAAGCAGATACCGCTTTCTGGCATACCCCCTATGACAATCAAATGGATTCCCTCAGTAATTACAAAAAATTATTGCCCGAAAGTTGGAGAAACTATGCACCCATTACTGAGTCCTTTTACGCAGGTAAAATTGGCAGATCAGAAATTCTATCACATGGTACCACTATCGATCCTGAGTATTTCAAGGGCCAACCTTATTATCCTTTAACGCCTACACTTGGCTGTTTATGTGCTAAAGAGATCTGGAATAGTTCTACAGGGAAACTAGATCAAAGTGAACAGTATAAACTACTCAATGGATTTCTATCTACCCCAGGAACTATCGGCTATCTAATAGTGATCAATTTAGATAACCAGCAAAAAGCAGTTAGCAAAAAAGAGATTCAATCAATTCTAGCTAAATAAAAAAGGCATCCAAAATGGATGCCTCGGTTTTTCATAGATCAATTTCTTATAATCTTATTCCAAGTCCCAGCTGTATTTGCTGATTAGTCCATTTGTCTTTCTGACCAATATCATTAATATCCTTTAAGCCGACATTATATCGACCGTAAAGTCTTAATACTTTCATATTTACTTGTAATCCACCCACCATTCCAAAATCGCCATTGGTAAATGCGCTTTGTCCGTTTAGTAATATGTTTTCATTTTTATTGATCAAGATTCCAAACTGCGGACCCATTAATAATGTAAACATGCTGCCTACATTATAGCGAAACAGCAAAGGGATGGATAAATAATTTAAAGTGACATTATCACTCAAATTGGGGTTTGTAACAACTTGATTTAAAGTGGCGAATCCCGTTGCTACTTTAGTATTCGTTTGATTAAATAAAACCTCAGGTTGTATTCCAAATTTATGGGTAAAATCAATTTCAGCAAAGCCTCCTAAATGATAGCCATAGGTAAATCCATTATCAAAGGATTGTCCATTGATCTGGTTCATATTAAGCCCACCTTTAATCCCCAATCTAAATCCTCCTTGTGCATTCGCAATAATAGAGATCAAAAAAATTGCAAATGAGGCTAATAGTATTTTTTTCATTGATGATAGTTTCACTAATAACTACCAAATACGTGCCAATATTATAAATGAAACGTAAAAAGTGGCAAATTTATAAGCTTAGACCAATTCTATGACGGTTATTTCTGGCATAATACCAACCCTGCCAGGATAGCCAATAAATCCATATCCACGATTGACATACAGTTTTTGCTTTCCATCTTCATACAAACCGGCCCATTGACGATACATCCATTGTACTGGGCTCCATTTAAAATATGGATTCTCTAAACCAAACTGCATGCCATGGGTATGACCGGCTAACATTAAATCGATATCGGCGTATTTGGTTTTAACTTCTGCATCCCAATGACTTGGATCGTGACTCAACAATATTTTGAATGGTATTTTTTCAGTACCTGGATATGCTTCCACCATTTTACCATATTTGGGAAAACGGCCTTTTGCACCCCAGTTCTCGATTCCTAATAATGCAATTTCTGCATCTTCCTTTTTTAAAATAACGTGCTCATTCATCAACAAACGCCATCCAAGATCTTTATGCACTTTTTTAAGGTCCTCCAGATTTTGAATTTTTTCTTCTTTTGTTGGCCATGCCACATAATCACCATAATCATGGTTTCCTAATGTGCTATAAACACCCATGGGTGCTTTAAGTCGATTAAACACATCCATATAATCGTGCATTTCAGTAGCACGATCATTAACTAAGTCGCCAGTGAACAAGATCAGATCAGCGTTCTCTTTTAAGATCATATCCACCCCATGATTCACAGCCCCTTTGTTTTGGAAACTCCCACTATGGATATCACTGATATGTATCAATTTCATTCCTTTGAAAGCAGGCGGCAGGTTTTGATAGGCAAGTTTTATTCGCCTGATCTGGTAATTATATTTATTGGTAAATCCATATAAAAGTGTCCCAAATAATGTGCTACCTACGCCTAATCCCAACCAACTAAGGAACGTGGATCTTGGAATAGCATTGCCCTCATTCATAAACTGCGCACCAGTTGTAGGTAACACTTTGCTAAGCATGAAAACCGATCCTCTACGAACATCATCCGTCAAAAAGAAAATTGCAGCAATCAACTTGGCAAAAAATAATCCAATGAATATGGCAAAAATATAATTCCGGAAAATTTTCGAAGTTTGGAGTGTCTGTATATAAGGAAACGACATCATCAATAAAAGCGTAACACCTGAAACCACCCAATAGCTGATATGTATCAACATTCTTGCTTTATCGCTAGAATTCTGAGTTACCGTTTTTAATGCCTGATACACATAAAAGTCTAACAACAACATTAATAACGCTATAATCCACCACATGCCTGAATTTCTCATATTTCTTCTTTTCTTTTTATGGGTAGACGATTATCAAAGGCTTTTATTGTAACTAAGACTCGATTTTTTGAATTAGTTAAAACGCCTATATGTCCGCTCCCCGGTCAATCCCTGCGAAACTAACAACTAACTGATATTATTGTTTCGAAATCTATGCTAAAGTGTATTTTTGGCATCCTGAAAATTCATTCAATGAAACTAAGTTTTTACGGTCATTCCTGCTTTTCGGTTGAAATCAAAGGAAAAAAAATACTTTTCGACCCCTTTATCAGCTTTAATGAATTGGCTGCTTCAATCGATATCACGCATATCGAGGCGGATTACATTTTTCTTTCCCATGGACATGTCGACCATATCGCCGATGCAATTACCATTGCAAAGCGCACAGGAGCAAAACTGGTAGCCAACTGGGAAATTCATGAATGGCTCAATAAACAGGGCATCAAAAATACTCATCCCATGAATACTGGAGGAAAATGGGCCTTCGATTTTGGAACTGTGAAGGCTGTTGTTGCCCAACATAGTAGCGGATTACCCGATGGTTCCTATGGCGGAAGTCCTCTTGGATTTGTGTTCATGAGCGATGAGGGAAACTTTTATTATAGTGGTGACACGGGTTTAACCCTAGACATGCAATTGATTTCAAGCTGGACAAAGCTCGATTTCGCCGTTTTGCCAATTGGCGACAATTTCACCATGGACGTAGCAGACGCTATAAGATGTGCAGAATTTATTGACTGTAAAAAAATTGTTGGGGTACATTATAATACCTTTGGTTTTATTAAAATTGATACAGAAGTAGCACAATCTGCTTTCAAATCAGCCGGCAAAAGCTTATTATTGCCGGGAATCGGTGAAACGGTTGAAATTTAAAGAAATACTAATTCATCAAATGGATTCGTGAAAACGAATAAATGAACTTAATATGGCGAGAATTATTGGCGTTGCCAATCAGAAAGGCGGAGTAGGCAAAACAACTACTGCTATCAATGTAGCGGCCAGTCTGGCGGTTTTGGAATTTAAGACATTACTGGTTGATGCAGACCCTCAAGCAAATAGCACCACAGGTGTTGGCTTTGATTTGCATAATATCACTAATAGCTTGTATGATTGCATGGTCAACAATACAAATGCTTCTGATGTGATCTTAAAAAGTGATGTTCCCAATCTAGATTTATTGCCATCACATATTGATCTTGTTGGTGCAGAAATTGAAATGATCAATTACCCCAATCGTGAAAATGTTATGAAGGGGATCTTGGATGTAATCAGAGACAAATACGATTTCATTATTATCGATTGTTCTCCATCCCTAGGTTTAATAACTGTAAATTCTCTGGTAGCTGCTGATAGTGTGATCGTTCCAGTTCAGTGCGAATTTTTTGCATTGGAAGGTTTGGGTAAATTATTGAACACCATTAAAATTGTTCAGAACAGGTTAAACCCCGAACTTAAAATAGAAGGCATATTAATGACGATGTACGATGGTCGTTTACGTCTTTGCAATCAGGTAGTAAGTGAAGTTAGAAGGCATTTTGATGATATGGTTTTTTCAACAATCATTCATAGAAATACAAGGCTTAGCGAAGCCCCAAGTGTGGGCAAACCTGTGATCTTATATGATGCTGAAAGTAAAGGTTCCATTAACTATTTAAATCTTGCAAAAGAGATATTACAGAATAACGGACTCACTAAAATGAGTAATGAAGAAAGAATCATAGAATAGTTCAACACTTTGATGAGAACTGTTGCTACAAATCAGAATTGAAACATGAGTACACCGAAACAAAATAAAGATTTAATAGGCAAAGGATTACGTTCACTTTTGCAAAATATTGATGCGGATTTAAAAACTACAGAAGGTAGTTTGAAAACCAAAATAGTAGAAGAAGTTACAGCAACTAATCGTTTGGCGATTTCTGAAATTTCACTAAACCCAAAGCAGCCCAGAAGAGATTTCGACGAAACAGCATTGAATGAGCTAGCCGCTTCAATTAAACTTCATGATATAATTCAACCGTTAACAGTTACAAAACTTGCAAACGGTAAATACCAATTGATTGCTGGGGAAAGAAGATTTAGGGCTTCGAAGATCGCGGGACTGAAAGATGTTCCTGTATACATTCGCCAAGCTAACGACCAACAATTACTGGAGTTGGCTTTACTCGAAAATTTACAAAGAGAAAACCTAAATGCAGTTGAAGTAGCATTGAGCTATAAGCGCATGATGGAGGAACTTAACTATACGCAAGAGCAAGTAGCTGAGCGCATGGGAAAAGAAAGAAGTACTGTTACCAATTATATTCGTTTACTCAAATTGCCACCCGATATTCAACTGGCTGTACGCAATGGCAGTTTAAGTATGGGTCATGCAAGAGCTTTAGTGAATATTGATACAATCGATAAACAACTTTTTGTTTATAAAGAAATTCAGAACAAGGGTTTGAACGTTCGTCAAACCGAGGAATTGGTTCGTAAAATGTATAAGGCCGATAAAGTTGGGGCTGTTAAACCTTCATTAAAGTCTGACTTACCTCCTACCTATAAAAAAATAGAAGATAATTTAGCCTCACATTTTGGCACCAAAGTTAGAATGGCTCACAATAAAAAAGGCTATGGTAGCATTAGCATTGAATATTATTCATTAGAAGAATTGAATAAGATTTTAGAAGCTATGAATGTTACAGTCAGTTAATTGTTCATGAAATTGTTTCGTCTCTGCATATTTTTCCTTTTCATCACAGCAACGCTGGGAAAGACCTATGCACAAACTACCTCTAAAACTGATTCTGTAAAAGCTACGACAGTTAGTAGTAAAGACAGCCTTCAAAAATCTATACCAGACAGCCTCATTAAAAAGCACGACCCTCGAAAAGCAACTAGAAGGTCTGCGATCATTCCTGGTTGGGGACAAGCATATAACAGAGAATACTGGAAAATTCCATTGGTATATGGTGCACTGGCTGTGCCTGCTGGCTTATTCGTCTATAACAATAACTGGTACAAAAAAACGAAATACGCCTACGAAGCAAAATATAATGCGGAAGTAAATAAAGACAGTTCCGGATTAGCAGCAATTGACCCAGAGTTAAAAGGACTTAGTGCTGCTTCTTTACAAAGTTACCGTAACAGCTTTCGGCGCGATAGAGATTATTCCATTCTCTTTTTTTTATTGGCATGGGGCTTGAATGTAGTAGATGCAACCGTGTTTGGGCATTTAAAGGATTTTGACGTGAGCAATGATTTGTCGATGAATGTAAAGCCGATTTTTAATCCTTCTACCAGAACTCCTGGCTTAACGCTAACTTTTAGTCCGAAGAAACCAGAACACAAGCTCTATGAAGTTCGATAATCATTAATCGATTTCAATTAGTTTTACAATCATTATCAAAAAACATAGCATGAAAATAGCGCTTATCGGATATGGAAAAATGGGGAAAGCCATTGAAGCCATCGCTTTAGAAAAAGGCCATCAGATCGTATTAAAAATCGACATCAACAATGCATCCGATTTTAATCTAGAAAACATTTCAAAAGCAGATGTAGCGATTGAATTCACTGGTCCGCATAGTGCCTTCGAAAATGTAATGAAATGCATGGAACTTGGGATCCCTGTTGTTTGTGGATCTACAGGATGGTTAGAAAAATGGGAATTAGCGAAAGCCTATTGCGATCAACAACAAGGAAGTTTATTGTATGCAAGTAATTATAGTATTGGTGTTAATTTATTTTTTGAGATCAATAAATATGTTGCCCAGTTAATGAGCAGTCATACCAATTATGATGTGGTAATGGAAGAGATCCACCACACTCAAAAGAAAGATGCACCAAGTGGCACTGCCATTACTTTAGCAGAACAAGTATTGACTTTCATCAAGCAGAAAAAACAGTGGGTGAATGATGCAACCAACAATGCAGAAGACCTTGAAATTATATCAAAAAGAATCGACCCGGCCCCAGGTACACATACCATCAAATACACTTCAAGTGTAGACGATATTGAAATCATTCATACCGCTCATAACCGTGTGGGCTTTGCAGGAGGAGCTGTACTAGCAGCTGAATTCCTACACAATAAGAAAGGGATCTACAATATGAAAGATGTCCTCGGACTTTAAAAATAAAAGCCTCCTAAAAAAATTAGGAGGCTTTATATTTTTAACTTTTGAATTTTGACTTTTGACTTTCAATTATAACTTAAAAGAGAATCCCAATTTCACATTAAATGCATTTGATGTAAACGGTAAAGGTTGTTCCCAGTGAGTTTGAGTTGCTTGTACTTCTAATCCAAATAGTCGAAAACCAGCACCATATTCGTAAATAAAATTGCTACTTTTTGCGCCATTACTTGAATAGCTTTGCATTGCATTACCCAAATTCCCTAAAAGGAAAAGATGTCCTAGAAAAATGTATTGTCTAATTCCAGCTTTGATGGAAGTAACTCTTAAATTTCCAGAAGTATTTAAACCATTATTACCATAAGTCTGATAACCAACAGTACCCATTAACATGGTAGAACCCAAACCTAATCCAGCTCCTGCTTCAACGCCTAAACCACTTTTAAACCCATCTTTGAAAGCTGAATTGGTAGGTGTAGAATAAACCCCCATTCCTACTAATTGTAAATGAGGTAATTTAAATTGCGCGGATGAATTTGTTGCTGCAAAAAGAAATCCTATGCAAACAAGCAAATATTTTGATAATTTGTACATAAATTTAGTTTGTGTAAAGAAACTAAAATTCTTTTAATAAGTCGAAACAAAGTCCTACCCAGGTAAATTGTATGTTATCCAAAAAGACCCAATACGCATTCAAGGCTTTAACTTATTTAGCAGAACAGGAAAAAGACGTTCCAGTTTTGATTGCTGAAATTTCTAAGAAGAAAAAAATACCCCTTAAATTTTTAGAAAATATTTTACTAGAATTACGAAAAGCTGGAATGCTTGAAAGCAAAAAAGGAAAGGGCGGCGGTTATTTTCTTAAAACAGATCCCGATAAGATTACTCTTTCAAAAGTGATGCGATTAATCGAAGGCCCCATCGCTTTATTACCTTGTGTGAGTTTGAATTTTTATAAAAAGTGTAAGGATTGCGACGAAAAAAAATGCGGACTTAACCATGTGATGATTGAAGTCCGCGATAATATGTTACAAATCTTAGAACACAAAACTGTGTCCGATCTGATTTAATTTTCTGTTATATTTCGTGTTGAGCTTTGATCAAGTTTTCCAACATATCGTTGGTCATCTTATCCAGATCGTATTCGGGTTTCCATCCCCAATCCTTTGCTGCCACTGCATCATCAATACTTTGTGGCCAGCTATCTGCAATTTTCTGCCTTGAATCTGGTACACAACTTAATGTGAATTCAGGAATATGTTTTTGAATAGAAGCTGCTATTTCTGTAGGCGAAAAACTCATACCCGAAATATTATAAGAAGTACGGATCGAAATTTTCTCAGCTGGTGCATGCATTAATTCCATCGTTGCCCGAATCGCATCTGGCATATACATCATTGGGAGATAGGTATCTTCTTTTAAGAAACACTTGTATTTTTTCTCTGCTAATGCCTCACTATATATTTCAACCGCATAATCGGTTGTACCACCTCCCGGTGCAGATTTATAACTGATCAAACCTGGATAGCGGATACTTCTAACATCCACCCCATAACGCTGATGATAATAATTACACCAAAATTCGCCAGCATATTTACTGATCCCATATACGGTGATTGGCTCAATAATGGTTTGCTGAGGGCAAAGCTGTTTGGGCGATGTTGGTCCGAATACAGCAATACTACTAGGCCAATAAACCTTTTGCAATTTTTCCTCGCGCGCAATGTCTAACACATTTAACAAGCCCTGCATATTCAAATGCCAAGCAAGATTGGGGTTCTTCTCTCCTGTTGCAGATAGAATGGCTGCTAAAAGATAGATCTGTGTGATGTTCTGACGAATCACCTGCACATGCAACATTTCTTTGTTCATTACATCTAGACTTACATAGGGACCAGAACCTTTTAAAAGTTCATTCTCTTCCCTTAAATCGGAAGCCACTACATTCGCTGCCCCATAAATTTTGCGGAGTGCAAGCGTTAGTTCTACTCCAATCTGACCAGATGCTCCAATCACTAATATTTTCTCTTTTGCCATTTTGCTTTTTTGAAGGGTTCAAAAATAGATAGTTTTCGGAAACTAACAGTGGTTATCTTTTTCTATTTCTAAATCACAACTGAACGAATTCACTTAATTTCGCGCTTCAACCTTTTGATATGATGCCAGATTTCCTGACCACCCTTTTTAAGAAACAACAATACAATCCTGATAACTTTTTTTTAATCGCAGGTCCCTGTGTTGTTGAAAACGAAGAATTGGTAATGGAAGTTGCAGATAAAGTATCTAGCATTTGTAAACGCCTTGAAATTCCTTATGTATTTAAGGCATCTTATAGAAAAGCAAACAGAACCAGCGCCAATTCATTTACAGGCATTGGAGATGATAATGGATTATCACTCATTAAAAAAGTGGGAGATACTTATGGATTACCCACTACTTCAGATATTCATGCGCACGAAGAAGCAGCCATTGCTGCGCCATTCATAGACATATTACAGATCCCTGCATTCCTTTGCAGACAAACCGATCTATTGATTGCGGCTGCAGAAACAGGTAAAATTGTGAATGTAAAAAAGGGGCAATTTTTGAGCGGCCCATCCATGAAATTCGCGGTTGATAAAATCAGAAAAGCAGGTAACCAACAGGTAATGCTTACTGAAAGAGGCAATACTTTTGGCTATACAGATCTAGTGGTAGATTATAGAAACATTCCTTGGATGAAAGAGCACGATGCACCTGTGATCATGGATTGTACACATGCTTTACAACAACCCAATCAAACCTCTGGTATTACTGGCGGTAATCCCCAATTGATCGGCACAATCGCTAAAGCCGCAATTGCTACTGGCGCTGATGGATTATTTATTGAAACACATCCAAATCCTGCTAATGCAAAGAGCGACGGTGCCAATATGTTACAGTTAGAATTATTGGAGCCCTTGTTGGAACAACTCGTAAAATTGCGTAAAGCGGTAATTTAATACTACCAGTTTTTCATTGGATTTCTCCTACCCGCCATGATATAATTCTTGATATTGATCCAAAAAGCTAAGATCATATATATCAGGATGGGCGACCCTAATGTGAGAAAGGAAATATAAATAAACCACATTCTTATTTTGGCGCTGGCGATCCCAAATTTTTCGCCAATTGCTGAACAAACCCCAAACGCCTGCATCTCAATGTTTTCGCGTATTTTTTGCATAGTTACCAGTTTTTAAAGGTAGGGGGATGATATTATCATAAAAATAGACAATTGAATCGAATAATTGTTTAAAACAGTTTTCCACCAGAGGAGGTTTTAACGTAAATTTGCGCAACCGAAACCTCAATTGACATTAAAATTTAACCACTCAAAACATAAATTTTTCAGACTATGGCTTTTGATATCGAAATGATCAAAAAACTGTACGCAGAAATGCCGGCAAAAGTAAATACGGCTCGTACAGCATTAGGAAGACCCCTTACCCTTTCAGAAAAAATATTGTTTGCACATTTACACGCAGATCAACCTTTAAGCGGTTTTGAACGAGGTAAACATTATGTTGATTTTGCCCCAGATCGCGTGGCAATGCAGGATGCAACCGCTCAAATGGCGTTATTGCAGTTTATGCAAGCAGGGCGCCCTAAAGTGGCGGTTCCCTCTACCGTTCACTGCGATCACCTGATCACAGCGAAAGTGGAAGCAACACAAGATCTTCAAGTAGCCAACTCAGAAAGTAAAGAAGTCTATGATTTCTTGGCTTCTGTATCAAATAAATATGGAATCGGCTTCTGGAAACCAGGAGCAGGAATCATTCACCAAGTGGTTTTAGAAAACTATGCATTTCCAGGTGGTATGATGATCGGTACCGATTCTCACACGGTAAATGCAGGTGGATTGGGAATGATCGCGATTGGTGTAGGTGGTGCTGATGCTTGCGATGTAATGGCAGGCTTGCCTTGGGAATTGAAATGGCCTAAGTTGATTGGTATCAAATTAACAGGAAAATTGAGTGGCTGGACCGCTCCTAAAGACGTCATCTTAAAAGTAGCTGGTATCCTTACTGTAAAAGGTGGTACTGGTGCTATTGTTGAATATTTTGGCGAAGGCGCAACTAGCATGAGCTGTACTGGTAAAGGAACCATTTGTAATATGGGTGCCGAAATTGGTGCTACTACTTCTACTTTCGGATATGATGAAAGTATGAGCAGATACCTTACTGCAACCGGTCGCGCTGATATAGCCGCAGCTGCTGATACAGTAAAAGATTATTTAACTGCAGACCCTGAAGTATATGCCAATCCTTCTCAATACTTCGATGAAGTCATTGAATTAGACTTAAGTACCTTAGAACCTCATTTAAACGGACCATTCACCCCAGATTTAGCTACTCCAATTTCTAAAATGAAAGAAGTAGCAGCTGCAAACGGATGGCCTACCAAAGTAGAAGTTGGCTTAATTGGTAGCTGTACTAACTCTTCTTATGAAGATATTAGCCGAGCAGTAAGCTTAGCAAAACAATTAGATTCAAAGGGCTTAAAATTAGCTGCCGAATTTAAGATCACCCCAGGTTCTGAGCAAGTTCGTTACACCATCGCCAGAGATGGATTCCTTGATATATTCCAGAGCGTTGGTGCAGATGTTTTTGCAAATGCATGCGGACCATGTATCGGTATGTGGGATCGTGTAGGTGCTGAGAAAAAAGAAAAAAACACCATCGTTCATAGCTTCAATAGAAACTTTGCAAAACGTGCTGATGGCAATCCTAATACTTATGCATTTGTTGCTTCTCCAGAAATAGTGACTGCGTTGGCAATTGCAGGTGATTTAACCTTCAACCCTATCACAGATACACTTACGAACGATAAAGGTGAGCAAGTGAAATTAGATGAGCCAACTGGCTGGGAATTACCTGTTCGCGGTTATGCTGTAGAAGATGCGGGCTATCAAGCTCCAGCAGCTGATGGTAGCGGTATTTCTGTTGCAGTAGATCCAGTTAGCAAACGCTTACAATTATTAGACCCATTCGCTGCTTGGGATGGTAATGATTTGAAGAGTTTGAAATTGTTGATCAAAGCAAAAGGTAAGTGTACAACAGATCATATTTCTATGGCTGGTCCATGGTTAAAATTCCGTGGTCACTTAGATAATATCAGCAACAATATGTTGATCGGTGCAGTGAACTTCTACAACGAAAAAACTGATAATATTAAAAGCCAGTTGACTGGTGAATACGGACCAGTTCCTGCTACACAGCGTGCTTACAAAGCTGCTGGTATTGGAACGATAGTTGTTGGTGATGAAAACTATGGTGAAGGAAGTAGCCGTGAGCACGCAGCGATGGAGCCTCGTCATTTGGGTGTTCGTGTTGTATTAACAAAATCATTTGCTCGTATCCACGAAACAAACCTTAAGAAACAAGGTATGTTAGCGTTAACCTTTAACGACAAAACCGACTACGATAAAATTCAAGAAGATGATAGCGTAGATGTTGTAGGATTAACCAGCTTTACACCTGGTACACCTTTAACACTTGTATTCCACCATGCTGATGGAAGCAAGGATACAGTAGTTGCAAACCACACTTATAACCAACAACAAATTGATTGGTTCAAAGCTGGAGCAGCACTAAACATTATACGCAAGCAAGTAGCTGGGGCTTAGAAGCAACTTTATACTTTATAAGAGGCTATCGATTAATCGATAGCCTCTTTCTTTTTATGGATGTTTTTTTAGTGAAGAGTGAAGAGATAAGAGTGAAGAGAGGTTGGTAAGTTGGATAGTTAAGAGTGGGTATTTAAAAAATCACTATTAACTTTCTACCTTAAAATCCTCTCTTCACTTTTATCTCTTATCTTTTATTTTTTATTTTGTCTTCGAGTTAACGAATCCAATCGCAGCGCCCGTTATTGCTTGCATGACCGTACTCGCACATAAATCAATTAGCAGTCCATTCATATTAAATAAATTGGACGTGCCGTAGCTAGTAAAATCATGACCAGCAATAATTAAAAAACCTGCGATGGCACCAACAACCATACCACCTCCTACCGTATTGATATTGGCCTTCGCGAAAATGTAGGCAAGTGTTAAACCCATGAATAAACTGCCCAACATGATCGACCAATAAACCATTTCAGTTGGTCCGCGCATAACATTGGTTGCCGTTCCAGAACTGTTGTTCATAACATTGGCAAGTAGGACACCATAGATGGCAAAGCCTACAAAAAAGGATACTACTCCTCCAATCAATCCAGAGATCCAAAATTTCTTTAAATTCATAACAATCGTTTTAGTGGGTAAATATTGTCTTCCTAAGATACAAGGTTAGTTTCGTTTTTGCAATACCCCCCCATTTCTCACTCCTCACTCCTCACTTCTCACTTCTTCTTCCTCCTCTCTTCACTTTTATCTATTATCTCTTCACTTAATTGTGTATTTTTAAATATGAAAAAAATATACCACCTCATAGTATTGCTGTGCTTTACTGCAACGGTATTTGCACAGGACAAGCCTGCTTATATTTTGTACAATTCCAAAGGCAAAAAAGTTTCGTTTGGCAAAATGGTTGACAAGATCTCCCAGAGCGATATCATTATGTTTGGCGAGCTTCACAACAACGCCATCGGGCATTGGCTGCAATTGGAATTGGTAAAAGATGCGAAAGAAAAACGTGCACTGGTTTTGGGTGCTGAGATGTTTGAACAGGATAACCAAGAAGCTTTGGATTTGTATGTAAAAGGAGAGATAAAGCAAAAAGCATTGGACTCAATGGCGCGTTTATGGAAGAATTATCCAACAGACTATGCACCTCTAGTAAACTTTGCCAAGGAAAATAAAATTGTATTTGCTGCTGATAATATCCCTAGAAGATATGCATCATTGGTTGCAAAGGGTGGCTTTGCGGCACTCGACACTTTGAGCGCTAAAGAAAAATCTTGGATTGCCCCCTTACCCATTGTATATGATCCGGAATTGCCGGGCTATAAAAATATGATTGCGATGATGGGCGGACATGGAGGTGAGAATCTTCCTAAAGCACAGGCCATCAAAGATGCTACCATGGCTCATTTCATGTTGAAATATTATCAACCAGGAAGCTTATTCATTCACTTCAACGGCTCATACCATTCTGAAAACCATGAAGGCATCGTTTGGTATTTGAAAAAAGCAAAACCCGAATTAACTATTTCAACGATCCAAGTTGTTTCTCAAAAGGATGTGAAAAAGTTATTAGCTGAAAATAAAAGCAAGGCAGATTATATTATTTGTGTGGATGAAGACATGACCAACACTTATTAATAATATCTACCAATCGCACTACTTTCTACAATGATTTTCTTAAGCTCAGCAGGATCAATTACTCCCTGCTGGGCATATAAGATCTTACCGCCCGGCTCTACTACAATGGTATAAGGAATGGCACCCTGCCATTTAGGATCAATGGCCTCAATCAATTGATATTTGTCTTCACTATTAAAAATATAATTGGTTGCAGAAGCCTGTTGCTTTTGCAAAAACTTCAACACTTTCGATTTTATTGTTGGCTCATCTGCACTAATAGTTACCCACTCAAAATCGCGGCTACGATACATTCTATTGATGGTAATAAAATCTGGAAATTCTGATACACAAGGACCACACCAGGTAGCCCATACATTTATTACCCTAAGCTTTTCAGAATTATTCTTCAAGAGTTTTTTAATGCCACTAACGCCAATGGTATCAATAGTTACAGGCTCTTTTGCCCAATTAATTTTTGCCTGATCGATCCAATTACTTTTTTCAGCCCACTTAATAGAACAACCAAAAACCTTGGTGCTTGCAACAGTTGGTTGTTCGCCCGCTAATAGTTTATCCAAAGCATCACGTGTATCATAATGCTGTGGCTTGCCACTTGGCTTTTCTACATCATCAATTCTACCGGAATACCGTAATACCCTGTTCTGGTCAAAAATAAAAACATGTGGCGTAGCTGATGGGCCATATGCTTTTGATGTTGCTTGCTTTTCGCCATCAAACAAGTATGGAAAATTAAATCCTTTGCCCCTAGCACGAATTTTCATCTCTTGATAAGAATCGCCTAAATCTGTATAATTCAATTCCTCTAAACGTATTGATTTTGGATCGTTGGGCATAATGGCTACCACCGACACTTGCTTATTTGCATAATCTTTGGTTAGCTGTATGATTCTATTTTCATAAGCCTGTGCTGTTGGACAATGGTTGCAGGTAAAAACAACCACCAACAGTTTAGCTGATGAGAAGGATGCCAAACTATATTTTTTTCCGTCAATTCCAAGAAGGCTAAAATCTGGCGCCTTAGAACCAATTGCTAAACTCGGATGAGGCTCTTCAAATTTGGCATTGACCGTATTAAAATGAAAGGCTAATACACAAATAAAAAAATAAATCCACTGCTTTTTTACCATTGTTTTTCAATTAGGGTCAAAAGTTAGTAAATTTATAAATCATTCAAATTAAGATTTGCCATGTATCCATTTTTATTAGGTACGATTGTAACTGCTTTAATGGCCTTACAACCTACTCCAAGCAAACACCCCGTAACAGTTCCTTCAAATGAAGATCCAGGAAAGAAAAAAGAGCCAAAAGTTACTGTCTACACTACTGCTGCAAACAGTAATTACAGACTAACTCAAACTGAGGTTTTGAACTTTAGTGTATATGGACAACCATTTGAAACGGAGCCTGCCATTTTTGTTGATCCTAACAAAAAGTTTCAAACTTTCGTAGGTATCGGCGGTGCTTTAACCGATGCTTCTGCTGAAGTGTTTGCAAAATTATCAAAGAGCAAACAACAGGAGTTATTAGAAAAATATTACAATACTGAAAAGGGTATCGGTTATTCAATAGCCAGAACCAATATCCATAGTAGTGACTTTTCAAGTGATAGTTATACCTATGTAAAAGAAAATGATACAGAACTAAAATCATTCAGTGTTGCACACGACCAACAGTTCCGTATTCCACTGATCAAACAAGCCATCACCGCAGCAGGCGGAAAATTGCCCATGTTTGTGAGCCCTTGGAGTCCTCCAGGTTGGATGAAAGACAATAAAGACATGTTACATGGTGGAAAATTAGCTTCTGCTTATTATCAAAGCTGGGCTAACTACTATATCAAATTCATAAAAACTTATCAGGAAATCGGAATTCCAATTTGGGCACTTAGTGTACAGAACGAACCAATGGCAAAACAAACCTGGGAATCTTGTAATTACACTGCTGAGGAAGAAACCAACTTCATAAAAAATTATCTAGGTCCAACGCTGGTTAAATCTGGTTTGGGCGATAAAAAACTGATCGCATGGGATCATAATCGTGACCTATTGTATCAGCGTGCCAGTGCCGTTTTAAACGATCCTGCAGCTGCTAAATACGTTTGGGGAATTGGTTTTCACTGGTATGAAAGTTGGACTGGTGGTGGCAATATATATGACAATGTTCGCCGCGTTTATGAAGCCTTTCCAAATACACATCTGATGTTTACAGAGGGTTGTGTAGAGAAATATGATGCAACAAGGGTAAAGGAATGGAGATATGGTGAAATGTATGGTAGATCTATGATCAATGATTTTAACAATGGTACTGTTGCTTGGACTGATTGGAATATTCTTTTGGATGAAAAAGGTGGACCAAATCATGTGGGTAATTTTTGTTTTGCTCCTGTACATGCAGATACTAAAACTGGAGAATTAACCTACTTAAATTCGTTTTATTATATCGGTCATTTTTCAAAATTCATTCGCCCTGGTGCAAAAAGAATTATTAGTTCTGCAAGTAGGGGTCAATTCCTTACTACAGCATTTCAAAATACCAATGGTTCAATTGTTGTGGTTGTAATGAATGCAAGTGATGACACTATTCCTTATCATATGAGTATTGGCAATAAAGCTGTTTCAACAAGCAGTTTACCACATTCAATCCAAACACTGGTGATAGAATAAATCATATTTTCAAGAATCCCATATCAATCCAGATATGGGATTCTTGTTTACAATGAATACGCATTTTTAAGTTTTTGGTTAACCTGAGACTAAATCCTTCCACAGAGTTTCTAATTTTGAAATAAAAAAACTATTTTAAATTTCAATTGCTCGAATAATTAACCTTTTATGAAAAATCATCATTCCTTAATTGCCCTCTCCTTTTTATTGATTATTGGATCATGCAGTAAGGGTTCTGGTGGAGGTACAACCCCGCCAGTAGCTTCCGTACCCGCAGCAAGTATTAGCGACGTGAGCAATGAGCGTTCTAGTACTAACACACATTTCCAATTTACTGTATCTCTTGATAAAGTAAGTACCAGTGCAATTACAATTGGTTATACAACATCAGATGGTACCGCTTTTTCAAATACCGACTATAAATCAACAACAGGTACCTTAACAATTCCTGCTAACACTAGTTCTGGGATTGTTGATGTAGAAATAATTGGAGATAGTACGCGCAAAAACAACCAATACTTTAGCGTTCAACTTTCTAGCCCTACAAACTGTACCTTATCAATTAGTAAAGGCACTGGAACCATTCTGAATGAAAACCTTTTATATTATCCTGTTGATAATACTGGCTATACAACTCCTACTACTTATGCTGGAAAAACCTTGGTATGGAGTGATGAATTTACAAGTAATACAATCAACACATCCAATTGGGCCTTCGAAACTGGTGCAAGCGGTTGGGGAAATTCAGAATTAGAAAACTATACTTCAAGATCACAGAACGCCTTTCAATCGAAAGGGAATTTGATCATTGAAGCAAGAAAAGAAAATTATAACGGCAGCTTGTATACCTCTGCAAGAATGATCACCAAGGGTAGAAAAGTTTTTACTTTCGGAAGGATCGATATCCGTGCTAAAGTTCCTACAGGTAAAGGAATTTGGCCAGCCATTTGGATGTTAGGAAACAATATTGATCAAGTTAGTTGGCCAGCATGTGGTGAAATGGATATTATGGAATTATTGGGGCAAGAACCAAATAAACTTTACGGCACACTACATTGGGGGGCAACCACTCAATTGCACCAATCAAAAGGTACAAGCACTGTATTAAGTACAGGAAGTTACGACCAACAGTTTCATGTGTACAGCTTAGTATGGGTCAAAGATCAGGTTCAGATTTTGGTGGATGATGTGGTATACAATACCATCCCTGCATCTGCAACTGCCGGAAGTACCAATCCTTTTAATAGCGATTTCTTTTTTATTTTAAATGTAGCAGTGGGTGGTACTTGGCCAGGTTCGCCAGACGGAACAACCGTATTCCCTCAAAGAATGGCGGTTGATTATGTTCGTGTATTTCAATAGGGTTTATTTTGAGGATACTTTACATTTACAGAAACAGATCATATGCCTGCAATAAAAACCGCGATACTTTCATTTGGAATGTCTGGAAGAGTATTCCATGCACCCTTTATTGCATTAAATCCTGGTTTTGAATTGGTGGGCATCTGGGAAAGATCACTTTCTGCATCCTTAGAATTTTATCCAACAATAAAAATCTATCGTTCACTCGAAGAGATTTTAGCAGATGAAAGTATTCAACTAGTTATTGTAAATACCCCCACCAATACCCATTACGATTTTACAAAAAAAGTATTGCTATCAGGCAAACATGCGGTGGTTGAAAAAGCTTTCACAACTTCGGTTGCCGAAGCAATTGAGTTAAACGAAATTGCCATTGAAAAAAAACTAAAACTTTCTGTTTTTCAAAATAGACGCTGGGATAGTGATTTTAAAACAGTCAAAAAAATTATAGCGGAAGGATGGATCGGAAATGTGGTAGAAGCAGAAATACATTTTGATCGTTTTAAGGAAACATTGAGTCCGAAGTTACACAAAGAAATAGCAGGCCCAGGAGCAGGAGTATTATATGATCTTGGTCCGCATTTAATAGACCAAGCATTAACCCTCTTCGGTATGCCTGATGCAGTTTATGCAGAATTAAGAACGATGAGACCATTTTCTGTGGTAGATGATTATTTTGAATTACTATTAAGTTATTCCGACAAAGTAGTGCGTCTCAAAGCAGGCTATCAAGTAAAGGAACCCATCCCCTCCTATGTGATCCATGGTAATAAAGGAAGTTTCCTTAAATCAAGAGCGGATATTCAAGAAACTGCATTAGTAGCGAATCAGAAACCCAATTCCGCAAATTGGGGAAAAGAACCTGATGAGGAAGAAGGACTTTTGAATACCGAAAAGGATGGTGTAGAAATTCGTAAAAAAATACCAACTGAATTAGGTAATTATGCAACTTACTATGCACTAGTTGAAAAAGCGATTCGAGAAAATACGGAAATGCCTGTAAAAGGAAATGACGGAATTAACGTCATGAAAATTATTGAAGCTGCATTTTTAAGTAGTGCGAATAAAAAACAGATTTCATTAAACTAACAAGCAAAATAGACGGCCTTAGTCTTCACGATGCACACCTTTATTGAACCCGTTTATCAAGCATTACAAAAAGAGTCAGATGCATCCAATGCACCTGGTATGAAAGCATATATGCTAAACCAGTTTGATTTTTTTGGAATCAAGGCACCCGACAGAGATTTGATCGTGACAAATTATTTAAAAAATAATTTCTTACAAAATAGTTCTGAACTAGAATTAGTCATAAAAGAGCTTTGGGAATTGCCTCAAAGAGAAATGCAATATTTTGCGATAGATGTTTTTGCGGTACATAAAAAACTATGGACCAAGAGTTCTATCAAACTTATTGAACAATGTATTATTCAAAAAAGCTGGTGGGATACGGTTGATGGCATTGCAAGTGATTGGCTAGGATCTTATTTTAAATTATTTTCTGAACAAACCTTTCTGATTACTTCTCAGTGGAATAAAAGCAACAATATCTGGTTGCAAAGAAGTAGTATTTTATTTCAGAAAACATACAAGAAAAATACAGATACGGCATTACTGTCTAACTATATTCTGCATTGTAAAGACAGTAAAGAGTTTTTTATTAGAAAAGCAATTGGTTGGGCTTTAAGAGAGTATTCGAAAACAAATCCTGAATGGGTGATCAATTTTGTAGCGAATAACAAACTTTCACCGCTTAGTGAAAAGGAAGCTTTGAAAAGGATCTCGAAATAAGCAAAAAAAAAGTGCCCCCATGGAGGGCACTTGAAAATATTGTTAGTGTTGCTTACATTTTTTTGGCATCTTCTAAAAACTTCGCCAATCCAATATCAGTTAAAGGATGCTTCAATAATCCTAAGATTGAATCTAACGGACAAGTACAAACATCAGCACCAGCTTCAGCACATTTGATAATGTGTAAGGCATTCCTAATAGAAGCAGCTAGGATCTCTGTTTTAAATCCTTGGATGTCATAGATCTGACGCATTTGCTTGATCAATTCAATCCCGTCCCAACCACTATCGTCAATCCGACCGATGAATGGTGATACATAAGTTGCACCTGCTTTTGCAGCCAAAATAGCCTGACCAGCAGAGAATACCAATGTACAATTGGTTCTGATCCCATTATCGCTGAACCATTTAATAGCTTTAATACCATCTTTGATCATGGGTACTTTTACCACAATATTTGGATGAATCGCAGCTAATTTCTTTCCTTCTTCTACCATTGATTCAAATTCGGTAGACAAAACCTCTGCACTAATATCTCCATCAACTAATTCGCAAATAGCTTTATAGTGTTGTGCGATTGCGGCTTCCCCTTTAATGCCCTCTTTGGCCATCAAAGATGGGTTGGTTGTTACACCATCTAAAATGCCTAACTCATTCGCTTCTTTAATCTGTGCTAAATTACCTGTGTCGATAAAAAATTTCATCGTATGATTTTTAATATTTTAATTGGAAGATCGATATTTTTCTGTGTTGATGAGCAATTAGAAGCCCCTTATTAAGATTCAATTCATCTTATCCCTTCCGGGCCTCACGAATATCTTACACTTATTCGCGAAAGAAAAAAAAAGTGGCAGGCTACTCACATCGCACCGCTCAACCGCTTATCCTTGCTGTATTCCTACCCTGGGGAGATTCAGCAGGAGCTGGTCGTGTAAGACCTGCCGGCGCAAAAGTAAGGTTTGGATGCTAATTTTTTGATTTTTTTTTAAACAAATGATAAAAATAGGCTGTTCTAAAACGGTTAACTTTATTTAAAAACCAACTACATTGGTATATGGTATATAAATTTTTAATCTCAGGATTTCTTGTTTTTATTCTTGCCTCAAATAAAATGGAGGCGCAAAAAGTCCATTTAAAACCAGGATTTGATAAGTCAGAATATATTGAACTATTGAAAATTACAGCGCATCAATTAGATACGCCATGGACAAATACAACCGTACCTCTCCCCGAAAAAAGCAAAATGGCCTATCGTTCTAAAATAGTTGGCCTTGATAATCGATGGGATTTATGGATGCAAGAAGATTCAATTGCTGTGATCAGTATTCGAGGTACTACAAAATCGCAATCTAGTTGGATGGAGAATTTTTACGCAGCCATGGTTCCTGCAGCCGGCACAATTCAAATGAGCGATCAATTTCAATTCAACTATCATTTAGCTGATAACCCAAAAGCTTCGGTTCATATTGGTTGGCTCATTGGTACTGCATTTCTATCACAAGATATTTTATTGAAAATTGATTCCTTATATCATCAAGGAATCAAACAAATGATCATTCTCGGCCATAGTCAGGGTGGAGCCATAGCCTATTTGTTAAGCTCGCATATTGCTCAATTGCAAAAGACCCATCAAATTCCATCAGATATCCGTTTCAAAACTTATTGCAGTGCCGCACCAAGACCGGGGAATTTATTTTATGCCTATGAATATGAAAAAATGCTGAGCGATGGCTGGGGCTATAATGTTGTGAACACCGCAGATTGGGTGGTGCAATCGCCTTTATCAATTCAAGCACTAACCGATTTTAATACTACCAACCCTTTTACTAACGCATCTAAAACAATTAGTAAACAACCATTCCCAAAAAATTGGGCGTTGCAATATGCTTTTAACAAAATGAATAATGTTTCTAAAAGAGGCAATCGTAGGTATGAAAAATATTTAGGAAATACTGTAGGAAAAATGATTCAAAAATTACTACCCGGATATATCGCACCTGAATACGTGAAGACATTCGACTATGTAAGGGTTGGACCAACCATCGTACTTCTTGCAGATGAAAACTATTTCAAATTATATCCTGACAATCCAGATAAAATATTTGTGCACCATTTTATAGGACCCTATCTCTATTTGGCAAACCAATTAAAATAAGATTCAAAAAACTATCTGCCCAATCTTGAATTGATGGTTGCAATACCAACAAGCTCATCGTGCCTGCCGCTTAAAGAACGATAATAAACAAAAATCGTATACTCATTTTCGGTTTCCCAATAATTTCCTTCCAGTATTGAAACATCCGCTGGCAATCCTGGCTCACGATTATCTTTTAATGCGTAGGTATAACTATAATAGCCCTGTTTTAATAAAAGGTCTTTCGTATACGCTCCCTCCAACGTACTAAAATGCATCAATGAACTATCACTGATTTGATTGCCCGTAACCTCACCGATCATGTGCACAGATTTTCCAGGAAATGCTTGTTTAGCAGGTGGTACAAAACTAAAATGCACCCAGGCATAGTCGCCTTGCCACCAAGGATTGATTGATTCACTGGCATTAATTTCTGTATACCCATTTCTATCAGCAAAATTGATATAGGCAAAACTACTTCTTACCAAATCTGGCTTTATATAAACAGTATTCGGTTCCTGCGTTCTTTCAATCCGGGCAATTCTATCCGATTCAAAACGAAAGCTCATCAAATCTGCCCAACGATATTCCTTGCCGGCTGGAAATAAAAAGTCCATCTCTCCATTGTATTCTAACAAATTCCCTTTAATAAATACTGGCTGCTTATTTACAATGGCATCATCCCAACGATTGTTTTGAACAACTGCTACTTTTACTTGCTGCGGACTCAATAAATTCAATTCTCTTGTTTCTACAGAGAACTGCAATTTCTGATGGGTTCGTGCTAGCTGGTTATCATAAGGCACTTGAACCTGTGCTCCAATTGAAACCTGTTTATCTACCACCATCAAACGTTTCGTAAAGGCCAATTTAGAAGTATCCCCATCTCTAAATACTTTTAAAATATAGTTCCCACTCATGATTGGTGTTGCATTGCGCTCTGGCAACATTACCTGATAATGAACGTATTTCATAGCTGCAATGGAAGCAATTCTATACTGACTAATCCGCATCTGAGTAAATCCTTTGAGGTAATCAAATACTGTGACATTCGCAGGGGTCCAATCGGCATTACATAATTCGTAGGTATAGAAATAATTCTTGGGTGTTGCCACCAAATCATCAAAATGAAGTTCTAACTGCTCTCCAGAATTTAAACGGAGTATGGGTTGACTATATTGATTGTTTTGCTGAAACAACTTAACCCCATTGATCGTTGGTGAATATATTCGATCTGGAAGGCGTTGTGCTTGAAGCAAGAAAAAGCTTAAAGAGCCTACAAAGGCCAAAAATGATTTCATAAGTTAAAATAACGCCTAAACTTACAACATTCCATAGAGCTACAAAAGCTTTTGCTGCATTCAGGTCTGCAATGTAGTTTTGAAAACCTAAAACCCTTTATTTGAGTCTTGCATTCCATATCGCCAAAAGAATCGCTTTCACCAAGCAAAAATCGTTCGCAAGATTCATCATTCGCCTATCTGTTGCTGCAACTGCTGTAAGTGTTATGTCGATGATCATTACTTTGGCTTTTGTAAATGGATTTCAGCAAACAGTTGCAAGTAAAGTCTTTAGTTTTTGGGGGCATATTCGGGTTCAGAAATTCGAGCCAAATAAATCCTTGGTTGCCGAAGAAACGCCCATCAAAAAAAATAAAAAGGTAGAAGAAATCATCAAACAAGAGGCAGGTGTATACCAGCTACAAACTTTTGCCACCAAGTCTGCCATCATTGAAAAAAATAAAGAGATCGAAGGGGTTCTATTGAAAGGGATTGAAAAGGGTTATGATAGTACCCAGCTTAAACCTTTTATAAAAGAAGGAAGATGGTTACACTTTAATGATAGCACATATAGTAAAGACATTATCGTTTCTGCACAACTTGCCAAACAGTTGAAATTAAAATTGAACGATACCATTCATATTTATTTCATCTCGAGTATTGATGGTAGTAGGAACTTCAGAAAATTAACGGTTTCTGCCATCTATAAAACCGGCATTGAAGAGTACGACAAACTTTTTGTTATTGGCGACCAGCAACTCATCCGTCGCATGGGTAATTGGGAACCTGATGAAACTGGTGGCTATGAAATATTTGTGAGCGATTATCATCAGATGGATTCGATCTCTAATCATTTAGCAGATAAACTTCCTCCCGAATGGATGAGTAAAACCATCAGAGAAGTATATCCTAATATTTTCGATTGGTTAAACATTCAAGACGTCAATAGAAATGTGATCTTTATTGTAATGGCCGTAGTAGCCATCATTAATTTAATCACCTGCTTATTGATTTTGATCCTTGAAAGAACAAGAATGGTTGGTATTCTAAAAGCGCTTGGAGCCAATGACTGGTTGATCCAAAAGCTCTTCCTGTATCATGCCACAGTGATCACATTTGCAGGTATTGGAATCGGATTTGTTGCAGGTATTGGAATTTGTCTACTTCAAAAATATACAGGCTTCATCAAGCTCGACGAATCTGCCTATTATGTTTCTGAAGCTCCTATCTATATCGTTTGGTGGCAAGTATTTGCAGTATGTGCTGGCACTACACTGGTTTGCTATTTAGCACTCATTATTCCTACTTGGATCATAAAAAGAATTCAACCCACTAAGGCTATCCAATTCCGTTAAACTATCCCTCTTTACCGCATAAGTGCGACAATAAGATCCCAGCAGCCACAGCAGCATTTAAAGATTCAGCGTGTCCAATTCTGGGGATCGTGATGGCTTTTGAAATAAAGGGCAATACCGCTTCCCTAATTCCCTTTGACTCATTTCCAATGACAAGAATGCCCTCCTTTAAAGGGTCTATTTTATTGATGGATTGCCCTTTTAATAATGCCCCATAAACGGGTACATCCACCGTAGGAAGTATTTCAGAAAGGTTCCGATACCAGCAGTTTACTCGTATAAAACTTCCCATAGTACTTTGAATGACCTTGGGATTATAGAACTCAACAGTGTCTTCGCTTGCAATGATCTGATCAATTCCAAACCAATCGGCAATCCGAATAATAGTGCCCATATTACCAGGATCTTGTAAACCATCGAGGACTAGGCTGACTTTATTTTTAAATGTTGGCTCCCTCTTTTCTTTTTTTTGACGACAAATCAGGAGCACTTCATTGGGAGTTTGGAGGGTGCTCATTTTTGCCAGCTCATTTTCTGTAACCGTTGTAGTTTCAACGTTTACGCGGTTTTCGGCAAGCCACTCTGCTGTTGCGAATAGTTTTTCAACCCGATAATCGCTGGCCAGAAGTTCCATTGCCAGCTTCGGACCTTCTGCTAAAAACAGTCCGTCTTCCGTTCTTTGTTTTTTCTGGCACAAAGATTGAATATATTTGAGCTCATTCTTGCTTAACATACAATATGCGTTTCAACGGGGGTAAAGTTAATAGGTTTTTGTGGCTAATAGGGACCCTGTCTTTATTAGTTCTGGCTTCGTGCTCAGAAGAACGTCGTACTTCTGTAAAAAGTAACGACTATCCATTAAACACCCCCTTTATCTATTCAAACAAAATAATTGTTAATGGTGTAAACTCGAAGGATGAAAAGACAAAACTGACCCTTGAATTAGATAACTATTGGGATGATAGTTTGAGGGCTCGAAAAGAACAACGCTTTTTATTTTGGTATCGAATTAAAACACCTCCTACTTTCGATTCCATCAATCTTTCTAGGTCTAGGAATTATATGAATGCCTACCTGAATTCTCAGGGCTATTATTATGGAAACTTTAAAGACAGTATTCGAATCGACTCTTTTGGAGATCAGTTTAGGGTGCATGCATTAATGAATGTAACCCCTGGTAAAAAAATCACGATTGATTCAATAGATTATCAATTGGAAGACTCAAGCTTGCAGGCCCTTACTATACAAAGAATGAAGGGAACCCTGCTCAAAAATGGGGATAATTATAGCAAACAAATCATTAATGAAGAACTAGACAGGTTAATTAAAATTTATCGCAATAAAGGCTATTATAAATTTACAAAGGAAGATATTTATGCAGAAGTTGACAGCTCCAATATCAACTTAATGAATATTACGCTCGATCCCTATAAACAGGTTGAGATGATTGCAGCTAACGCTAAAAAGAGATTAGAAAATCCAGAATGGGATATCTCCATTAAGAAAAGAACTACTTACGACTCAAGCAAGCTAATCAAGTATGCAGTAGGCAATATTTATTACTATCCCGAAACCAAACTCAGTGATATTCCTGATAGTTTAACAACTGATCCTAGTTTTAAAGAAGAAAATTACGGCAATGTTTGGATGCGATATAAACAGGGAAAATTTAAGTATAGTCCGTTGAAAGAACATACCTTTTTTGCCCATGGAGAAATTTATAACGAAGAATTATATTTTAAATCATTAAATACTTTGGGACAAGTTGGGGCCTGGCAGCAGGTTGATGGAAAAATTGTACCTAGAAATAAAGACACACTCGATTTTTATTTCTTCCTCACTCCTACACTTAAACAAAATTTCACAATTGATCTGGAAGGAAGTAGAAACAGTGGTGACATTGGTTCTGGAAACCTATTCGGAATTTCTACCAATCTATCTTATAGAAATAGAAATGTTTGGAAACAAGCAATTCAATCTATCACCAATTTCAGAACAGGGGTTGAATTGAATCTGAGTTTGGGCAATAACAATTCTGCTAGCGATCAATTGGTACAAACCTTCAATATAAGCGCAGGGGAAACCTTTTCATTTCCTAGACTGATTCAGCCATTTAATCGATGGAAAAGCTTAAGAACACTAGATAATAAAAGAACCATATTGGCTTTCAATGCTTCCTATGTTGATAGAAAAAATTATTATAAACTACATAGCATCGTAGGAAGTTGGGGCTACGAATGGAAGAAAAATTATAGAAGAGCTGAGAACACTTGGCTATTCAAACCCTTCAACGTTGAATTATATTCTTTAGATACTTTACCCGGATTGGATACCCTTTTTATGAAAAATCCATTCCTTAGAAATTCCTTTAACACAGGTAATATCTTCAGTCAGAGTCTTTCGTTTGTCCGCACTTTTACTACAACGAATGGCAAGAATCATTTTATGCGTTTTGGGGTAGAAGAAACGGGATTACTCTTTGGTATTTTTAATCAATTAAAAAATAATATTTACCGCTATATCAAATTGGAAGCAGAGTATAAGCAAACAAAAAAATATCAAAAATCTGTGATGGCCTATCGCGCTTTTGCTGGCTTTGGATATAATTATGGATCCTATCCAGGTACTACTGCATCAACACTTCCTTTCTTTAAACAGTTTTCATTAGGCGGACCATATAGTATGCGGGCATGGGGCATGCGGCAATTGGGATTGGGTAGTTCCAATACTTATGATAGTATTTCAACGAGTAATTTCAGAGATAGATATGGCGACTTAGCATTAGAAGGTAATGTGGAATATCGATTTAATATTGCAACAGTTGCAGGGGTTAAAATTGGAAGTGCTTTATATACCGATATTGGAAACATCTGGAATGTAAAAAAGAATCCAACAGATCCCCTATCGCAATTTTCAATCTCTAATTTTGGTAAAGATCTTGCCATTGGTGTTGGTACTGGTGTGCGAGTTGACTTTACTTATTTTATGATCCGATTAGACTTTGCTTATAAAGTAAAAGACCCTGTACGTATGGGTAATAATGGCTGGATGAGTATTAATAAATTCAATTGGACAGACATTCGTCCGAATGGTTTAGAGGTTCCGAACTTTGCTTTACAATTGGGAATCGGACTCCCCTTCCAGTGAGGCTCTTAGTGATTTTATTGCTTCTTCAAATTCTATAATTGTTTTTGCATTCTCTACATAAAATTCACCGATTCTTGTTCTGCGCAAACTACTCATGTAACCACCAACACTTAATGCTGCACCAAAATCATTTGCTAAACTGCGGATGTAAGTGCCAGTTGAACAAATCACTTTAAAATGAACGATGGGTAAATCAATTTTTTCGATCGTGAAGGAACGAATGGTAACTGGACGGGCTTCCATTTCTACAGTAATCCCTTTTCTTGCAGACACGTATAAACGTTCTCCGTTTTTTTTAATGGCAGAATGCTGTGGAGGCATTTGCAAAATATCTCCTTCGAATTGCTTGGTTGAAGCATGAATCTGCTCATCGGTTAGATGATCGGTACTGATAAAATTTTCTGGATCTGATTCTAAATCATAGGTAGGTGTAGTAGCACCAAGGGTAATGGTTCCAACATATTCTTTTTCCATACCCATATACTCATTGATCTTCTTAGTAAACTTTCCGGTGCATATAATGAGCAATCCAGTTGCCAAGGGATCGAGCGTGCCAGCATGGCCCACTTTTTTGATCTTGATCAGGCTTCTGATTTTATTAGCCGCATCAAATGAAGTCCATTGCATCGATTTGTCGATCAGTACCACTTGGCCATCTAAATATGATTGTAATGCATCCATAATTCAAAAATCAAAACAAGAGCCGTCCCGAGCACTCGGGACGGCTCTTATTATTTATACAATTATATTAATAAGCTCTTGCAAACAATACTCTTTGTGTAGAAGGGTTTCCAGAAAAAATACATTTTCCTTCCTCTTGTGGATTATTCAAAGGAATACAACGGATAGTTGCTTTTGCTAATTCTTTGATCTTATCTTCTGTTTCAGGAGTACCATCCCAATGTGCAGAAATGAATCCTGCCTTGGTATCTAAGATATTTACAAATTCATCCCAGGTATCAGCTGTGCTAATATGTGCTTCTCTAAATGCTAAAGCCCGATTATAAATATTTTGTTGAATTTCTTCCAACAAGTTTTTGATATAATCTTCAATTCCATCAAGGCTTACACTTTGCTTTTCTTTGGTATCTCTACGCGCAACTTCCACCACATTGTTTTGTAGATCACGCGCACCAATAGCTAAACGAATTGGAATACCTTTCAATTCGTATTCAGCAAATTTCCAGCCTGGTCTTTGATTCTCTGAATCATCATACTTAACAGTGATCCCTAAAGCTTTTAAACCTTTTATAATGGCATGCACTTTTTCATCTAACTGTGCTTTTTGTTCTTCTCCTTTATAGATCGGAACAATCACAACTTGTATCGGTGCAATTTTAGGAGGAAGAATCAATCCATCATCATCGCTATGCGCCATAACCAATGCGCCAATTAAACGAGTACTTACTCCCCAGCTTGTTGCCCAAACATAATCGAGTTTATTTTCTCGATCGCTAAACTTCACATCAAAAGCCTTTGCAAAATTCTGTCCTAAAAAGTGAGAGGTACCTGCTTGCAAAGCTTTTCCATCCTGCATTAATGCTTCGATACAATAAGTATCTTCTGCACCTGCAAAACGCTCATTCGGAGTTTTAATCCCTTTAATTACGGGTAATGCCATCCAATTTTCTACGAAATCGGAATACACATCCAGCATCAGTTTAGTTTCAACAATTGCCTCTTCTTTGGTAGCATGTGCAGTGTGACCTTCTTGCCACAAAAACTCAGCGGTACGCAGAAATAATCGGGTACGCATCTCCCAACGAACCACATTGGCCCATTGATTCACCAGGATCGGCAAATCACGGTATGATTGGATCCAACCCTTATAAGTATTCCAGATGATTGCTTCACTTGTAGGACGCACCACTAACTCCTCTTCTAATTTAGCTTCTGGGTCAACCATCAGCTTTCCAGGCCTGCTTTCGTCCGATTTTAAACGGTAGTGGGTAACTACTGCACACTCTTTGGCAAAGCCCTCAGCATTCTTTTCCTCAGCCTCAAATAAACTTTTCGGTACAAAGAGTGGGAAATACGCGTTTTGATGACCTGTGTCCTTGAACTTTCTGTCCAATACATCCCGCATGTTCTCCCATAGCGCATAACCATAGGGTTTGATCACCATACAGCCTCTAACTGCACTATAATCAGCCAGTTGTCCCTTAATTACCAGGTCGTTATACCATTGAGAATAATCCTGTTCCCGAGTAGCGATTTCCTTGCCCATTTCGTTTTACAATTTCTTTAACAATTAAACATTAACAGTTTGCTAAGGTGGCAGAGTATTTGTCATACTTCTGTAAGATGCCTTAGCATCGCAAATGTATGTAACTTCACATTATCTAATTGTTCAAACCTGTCACCATGAAAAACAGTTTACTTTTTGCTTTACTTGGAATGGGATTATTTGCTACCAGTTGTTCTACTGCTAATAAGCTAGATCAGACGGTTGATGACGTGTATTATTCCCCAGGCAGACCCGGCGTTGAAAGGGTTGATGAAAACAAAGACCAAGCTAAACGAGACCAGTACGAAAATTATATTAATACTTCTGACGAACAGTTTCTGCGTATGAAAGTGGGGAATTATTCTCGTTGGAATATGCTAGATGATTATACCTATTGGAATGATAGTCGTTATGATTTTGGTCATTACAATTATTACAATGGCATAAGCTATAATAATTACTATCCTAATAACAACTGGAATAAAGGTTGGGGATTTGGATATTATAACCCCATCTATAATTGGGGAAATCCATATTATACTTTTATCAGTTACTATAATCCGAAGACCTATAAAGGCGGACCAAGCGGAAGTGGCGTAAGTGCCTATTTGAACAAAAGTTATAATAATAGTAACTATAACGGTGGATATTCTAAATCGAATTACAACAATAGTAATCTTCCTACACCAAGTGTGAATAGTTCAAGCAATTTTAGCAATTTGGTAAAGAAAGTATTTAGTAGTTCAGTTGCTGGTGGATCTTATGATAGGGCTGCAAGAACTTTTGACAATAGCAGCAGTAGTGCTTCAAGATCTACATCGAACGGTTCTACTAGCAATTATTCTGCACCAAGCAGCAGTGCTGGTGGGAATAGTGGCGGAGTAAAAAGTACTGGTAGCAGTGCTAGCACTCCAAGAGCTACAAGAAATAATTAATTTTTAATTGGTTCCTGATAAAGAAGATAATCATTGTATTACTTCTATTAACCTATCCATATCCAAAACCAAGAACAATGAAAAAATATTTACTCCTAATAAGCTTTCTTTATAGTGCAAGTCTTTTTGCACAAACGCCAGATGATGCATTACGCACAGCTTGGTATACACAAAATGGTTCTGGTAGAAATACCGCAACTGGAGGTGTAATGGGTTCTCTGGGTGGCGATATCACTGCCAACCACGTAAACCCTGCTGGACTGGGACTTTTCAAAACAAATGAGTTTGTATTATCTCCTGGCTTCAATTTAAATAATAACAAATTCAACTACAGAGGAGTTGATACCAGCGCTCAAAAGAATAATTTTAATTATGGGGCTACGGGTTTGATCTTGAGTTCTTCTTCTGATTACAAACGTAAATGGACCAGCAGTGCATTTGCCATTTCAGTAAATCAAATTGCGAATTACAATAACCATATTCAGTTTTCGGGTTTAAATAATATGAGTTCATTTTCAGAAAAATATTTAGAAGAACTCACGCACGATAAAGCTGATATGAATGCCGCTTTAAGTAATTATGTGTATGGATCATCACTTGCGTTTCGTACTTATTTAATTGATAGCATTAGTGGTCCGGGTGGCTCACTTGCAGGTTACCAAAGTTTGGTTCCTATCTCAACTGGCGTTAAACAATCTTATGATGCAATAACCACTGGTGGGTATCATGAAATTGCACTCGGGTTGGCTGGCAATATGGATGATAAAATGTATGTAGGCGCTAGTTTAGTGATTCCTGTGATTAGTTACAACAGAGAATTGGTTTACTCTGAAAAAGATGCAACTACCAATACAAAAAATGATTTCAGCAGTTTCGAGTATAAAGAATCATTTTCTTCACGTGGGATTGGTTTGGGATTAAAAATGGGTTTGATTTATAAACCTAAAGATTTTTGGAGAATTGGTTTTGCTTTTCACACCCCTCAAATGATGGGCTATAAAGATGAGGTCCGTTCTTCTATGATCACTAATACAGAAGGTTATGCTGGTATCTTAAGTGAATCTAGTAACAATTTGAATAGTGGGAATCCAGGAAAAAGTGATTACAATTTAATTACGCCTTACCGTGCAATTATTAGTGCTAGCTATGTTTTTAGAGAAGTAAAAGACGTAAGAAATCAACGTGCATTTTTAAGTGCAGATCTGGAATTTGTGAATTATCGTGGTGCTCGTTTTTCTGCCTCTGATAAGTCCGACAAAGCATTGGTTGATTACTACACTCTCTTAAATAATACGATCAAAGAATATTATAAAAGCAATTTCAATTTAAGAGTTGGTGGCGAATTAAAATTCGAAGTTTGGATGATCAGATTAGGTGGTGGTTATTATGGAAGCCCTTATGCTGATGCCAATTTAAAAGCTGATAAGATTGTTGCGAGTGGTGGATTAGGATATCGTAACCACGGCATGTTCATAGATCTAAGTTATTCGCACGCATTTCAGAAAGATGTGCAGTTCCCTTATCTCTTGAATGATAAGCCAAATACTTTTGCATCACAAACTGGCGCAAGAGGTACGGTGATGATGACGGTTGGGATAAAATTTTAAAAACCAAACTTTCTATCCCCCCGGCTTGAAAGCCGGGGTTAACATATTTCTAAGGATATTGGTAGCCCTTCCGAGATCTGCTCCATTTTTCACTTTTATCTTTTATCTTTTCACTTCTTCTACATTCGCTGTTCTTGCATCTAACCAAAAAATGTCTTTGTCTTTTTTGAACCAAGTCATTTGGCGCTTTGCGTATTGCCTGGTATGTTGTTTGATCAAATCTAGGGCTTGATACAAATCAATTTTCCCGTCAAAATGATCAAATAATTCTTGGTAGCCTACGGTTTGTAATGCATTGTTTTTTTTGTGCGCTAATAATGTTTTTGCTTCTTCAATAAGTCCGGCTTCAACCATTTGATCAACGCGCTGATTGATCCTTTGATTTAATAATTCTCTGGGTAATTCTAAACCAATTTTCACGATGCGGAAAGGGCGTTGTTTTTTTTCTGACTTTCTAAATGTGGTAATAGAAATTCCAGTTGCTCGAATCATTTCAAGTGCACGCATTAATCGTTGCGGATTTTCTTGTTCAGCACTCATCCAGAAAATGGGGTCGCTTTGAGCAACTTCTGCTTGCAACCAGCTCAAGCCTTTTGTTTCATAATCATTTGTAATTGCATCACGGATGCTACTATCAATGGTGGGCATTTCATCCATTCCTTCACAAAAAGCTTTTATATACAAACCAGTACCACCAACCATTACAACCGCATCATGGGTTTGAAATAATGTTTCCACTTTTGCTAATGCATAGGCTTCAAACTTGCCGGCATTAAGTTCTTCATCAATGGAATGTGAATCAATAAAATGGTGTTGTATTTGCTTTAATTCAGAAGCAGTTGGTTTTGCCACTGCGATGCCCAGTTCACGAAAACATTGTCTTGAATCTGCAGAAATAATTTCGGTTTGCAAATGCTCTGCCAATGCAATGGCAAAAGCAGTTTTGCCAACTGCCGTAGGGCCACAAAGAATATAAACCGTTTTATTCATCTTCTATGCAAGTTACCATATTACAAAGAAGACCAACCCTTGTGAGGATTGGTCTTCCAATAAAATATTTTAAAGATGCTAGAATACCTCCTCATCCTGGCCCTCTTCTGCTTCTGCTTCTTCATCAGGATCTGTTTCTGTAGCCTCACCACCTTCATCACCCTCTTCGCCAAAGCCATCAGTAGCTTCAGACAAATCGTACTTCTCTTCAATATCAGCAAATTTATCGCCTAGTAAACTCTTGGTTCCATATTGCTGCGGACCAATGCCTTCTGTTCTTGTGGTACATGGGTAACTGGTCTTACTATTTTCTTCTTTACTTACATTGATCAGCTCAACTAAGAAGGTCCAGTTTTTTGTAAAGTCATACACATAAACAAACTTCTGATTGGTATCCCGAATTTCACTTCCAATAGCTGTTTCTGACATGATCAATGGATCAACTGGATACTTTTTATCGTACTTCTCCACACTTATTTCTCTCCCGCGTTGCCAAATATCGTTACTCCTAAAAAAAGTTGCTTGGTGTTTGCTATCAAATTCATAAGATTTTAGAATAGCAAAATGCAAGTCTTGAAAATTCTGTGTATGCTTGATGGTGATGTCGCGATAAACAGCATCATCTTCTTCCAAGTAAATTCTAAATTTTAAAACAGCCATGTATGATTGAATATTAATTAGGGTAAATAGTACTATTTCTTGAAAGTGTGCAAATTAAGCAAGTAAGCATTTAGAACCGCATGAATTTAAGATTTATTCGGTACTTGAATCCCCAATTCAGCAGCTTTTTGTAACATATAACTGTAAGCAGCTTCATATTCGTTAGGAATTAGTCCATCCAAAATCGCTTCCCTGATCGCATCCTTGATAATCCCAACGTTTTTACCTGGGGTTAATCCAAAATGTTCCATAATCATCCCCCCGGTAATGGGTGGCTGCCAATTGCGCATCTGATCGCTCTCCTCCACTTCTTTCATGCGTTGCTTTACCATCTCGAAGTTTTGAAGGTATCGCTTTACTTTATACTTATTCTTACTAGTAATATCAGCAGAACAAAGTAGCATCAAAGCATCAATATCTTCCCCAGCTTCAAATAATAATCTTCTCACGGCACTATCCGTAATATTCTCATTCGTTAAGCTAATGGGTCTTAAATGCAGTAACACTAATTTTTGTACCAATTTCATCTTCTCGTTGAGTGGAAGTTTTAATCGGGTAAAAATTTTAGGAACCATCCTCGCACCTACGTTTTCATGCCCATGAAAGGTCCATCCATGCCCCTCTTCAAATTGTTTGGTAGCGGGTTTCCCAATATCATGTAACAAAGCTGCCCAACGCAGCCATAGGTCATCGGTGTTTTCGCTGATATTGTCAATTACTTGTAGGGTATGATAAAAATTGTCTTTGTGCCCCAAACCATCAATATACTCTGCCCCATGCAATTCCACCATTTGAGGAAAAATGATCGCTAATAAACCTGAACGGAATAATAGATCCCAACCCTTCGAAGGCTTATCACAAAGCATTATTTTATTGAGTTCATCCGTAATACGTTCTTGTGAAACAATTTTTATTCGATCTGCCTGGGCTTTAATGGCATCAAAGGTTTCAGGTACAATTTCAAAATTCAATTGAGCCGCAAAACGAATGGCACGCATCATCCTAAGTGGATCGTCACTAAAGGTTTGCTCCGGAAGCAAGGGTGTTTTGATCAATTTTTCTTCAATCGCCAATAGTCCATTGAAGGGATCAATCAGTGTACCGAAATCTGCTTTATTCAAACTAATTGCAAGTGCATTGATGGTAAAGTCACGTCGGTTCTGGTCATCTTCCAAAGAGCCAATTTCAACCCTAGGTTTTCTACTATCGGGCTGATAGCTCTCTTTTCTTGCGCCAACAAATTCTATTTCAAATTCGGGTAACTTGATTTGAGCTGTTCCAAAATTTTTAAAATAAGCTACAGCAGGACGTGGTTCAAAAAGGTCGGCCACTCGGTGAGCCAAAGCAATACCATCACCCAAACAAACGATATCTGCATCCTTGGTATTTCTACCAATGATCTTATCACGAACAAATCCCCCAATTAAAAAAGTGGGTAATTGTAATTCATCCGCGGCGAATGCGATTTTATCGAAAATGGCTCTTTCTATAGTGGAACAAGGTATCTGCATCTGATGCAAATGTAATAAGCTTTAAGCGCTAATCATGGGGCAAAGAAGCTAATAACTGATCATTTGTAATTTTCATGGCGCAATTAAAATGGGTTTCTGGGCATGTTTTTTTGCCATGAATTCCGCAGGGGCGGCAGCTTAAGGGTTCCATTATTTCCACAATATTGCTATTATTTGAGAGTGGTCCGTATCCAAATGCTGGAATTGTTGAACAATAAATGGCTGTCACAGGCGCATTCACTGCAGAGGCAAAATGCATGGGCGCAGAATCATTTACATAATTCATCACCGCTTTTTCCATCAATGCAGCTGATTCAAGAAATTGAAGTTTCCCTGCCAGTATGGTACAATGCTGGTCAGTTAACGCTGCAGCAATTTCTTTACAAAGTGCATTATCTGATGGAGCCCCCAATAAATAAATCGTATATTTTTTAGGAAGCGCTTGCAAAAAAGAGATCCATTTGCTAATAGGAAATTGTTTAGTAAACCAAACTGATGCTGGAGCTACACAAATAAAAGGTTGGTTCGTGTAAACGGCAACCGCTGCTTTATCAATTAGTGAAGGATATAATTTGGGATTACTTGCTTTTGTATTACTGCTATTTTGGAGCAATTGAAAATTTCTTTCTACTTCATGTAAAGCGATATCGCCTTTACTAAAAATGTGCTTGATCCGTTTTGAAAAAAATAAGCTGAGCGGGTTTTTATCGAACCCAACGGTTTCTTTTGCACCCGACAATAATGTGATCAAACCTGTAGCAGCAAAGCGTTGTACGTTAATTACCTGACCATACTTATTTTGACGGATCCTACTAATTACTTTCCATAAATTGCTGTACTTGTCTTCTTTTTTTTGCCAGATCAAAACCTCATTGATAAAAGGGTGACCATTAAATAATGTTTCATTCCCTTTTCTCACAAGAATATCAATGATGCCATTTGGATATTTCAAATGCAAGTCCTCTAATAGTCCTGTCACTAAAACTACATCCCCAATAAAGGCTGTTTGAATTACTAGGATTTTTTGCATCCTGCGAAATTACTCAATTAATTTGTTGGCTTATCAAAATGACCCCATATCGCAATTATTCGTATTCCAATTCATTGCTAAAAAACTCCCAATCAAATAAAATAAAACTGGATGCGATTTTATTGAGTGTAAACAATGTTCCTTTTTTTTGTCTTCTTCTACGATTCAATTCTTTTGATCGAATAGTACTTTGATCAATCCCTAAATTCACTGTTGCTTGTAGAAAAGCCCTCATTTTGTCTAAAGGCACTTCTAATATTACCCTTGCCATATAATAATTTGTTCTCTTAAGTTGGTGAAAATTATCTACAAACCCAATTTTTTAGTCATTTATTTTAATGTTTTTTTAAGCTTTTGAAGGTCTTGCTCATTTCTAAGCTTTGAAACTTATGTTTGCAAAAAAATCGACATGTCATTACAAGCATTGATCCTAGAAGCGTGGGATAACAGAGAACTTTTAAAAGACACAAAATATACCGATGCGGTTAGAGCAGTTATTGAAGAAGTTGATAAGGGTCGTTTAAGAACGGCTGCTCCCACAGAAAATGGCTGGGTAGTTAACGAATGGGTGAAACAAGCCATCCTTCTGTATTTTGGCATTCAACAAATGCAGACTTGGGAATTAGCACCCTTCGAATTTTACGATAAAATGTTGTTGAAGAGCAACTACAAAGAATTAGGTGTTCGTGCCGTACCTCATGCTGTGGCCCGTTATGGTGCCTATTTGGCAAAGAACGTTGTATTAATGCCGAGTTATGTAAATATTGGTGCATTTGTTGACGAAGGCACCATGGTCGACACCTGGGCTACCGTAGGAAGTTGCGCGCAAATAGGCAAAGGCGTTCACTTGAGTGGAGGCGTTGGTATTGGTGGCGTATTAGAACCATTGCAAGCAAGTCCAGTGATCATCGAAGACGGTTGCTTCCTAGGAAGTAGAGCAATTGTGGTAGAAGGAGTGATTGTTGAAAAAGAAGCTGTATTGGGCGCCAATGTGGTACTTACCAAGTCGACCAAGATCATTGATGTAAGCGGACCAGAACCCATCGAATACAAAGGTCGAGTACCAGCTAGAAGTGTAGTAATTCCAGGAACCTATCCAAAACAATTCCCAGCGGGTGAATTTCATGTGAACTGTGCGCTCATTATCGGAACACGCAAACCAAGTACCGATTTGAAAACCAGCTTGAACGATGCACTTCGTGAATTCAATGTGAGTGTCTAAATCAGTTCAAGAATAAAATATGCCCGAAAGCAAAAAAAATACAGCATACCAATTAAGCTTAGCAGGATTTCTGATAACGATTTTGGGTGCTGTATTTTTTTCTACCAAAGCCATCTTTGTAAAATTGGCTTTTAAATCTACCGGTGTTGATGCCGTTACCTTGCTCACACTTCGTATGCTATTCTCGCTTCCATTTTATTTGGTTGCTGCATGGATTGGATCTAAAAAAGAATCAGCCATTGCACTTACAAAAAGAGAATGGTTTTTCTTAATTCTTCTAGGCATTTTTGGATATTACTTAAGTAGTTTGTTTGACTTTATTGGGTTGCAATATGTTTCAGCAGGATTAGAACGATTAATCCTCTTTCTCTACCCTACTTTCTCTGTACTGATTAATACTTGGATCTATAAAACCAAACTCAACAAAACGCAAATCATTGCACTGGTTTTAACGTATCTAGGGATCGGTATTGCCTATTTCGGAGAAATGAAAATTGATACTTCGAACCCCAATTTTTATTATGGTTCTTTTATGATCTTTCTATGCGCGATCACTTATTCTTTTTATTTGGTGGGCACTGGTAGGATGGTGCCTAAAGTTGGTGTTACAAGATATACTGCATATGCAATGTTATCAGCTACAGTGGGCATCTTCTTACACTTTCTACTCACAAAAAATATGCAAGAAATCCCTTTCACCCCCACCCTAATCTGGTATACAGTAGCACTTGCACTGATTGCAACAGTATTGCCGTCTTTTTTGATGAGTAATGGTATGAAAATGATTGGTAGCAATAATGTATCGATCATCACCAGTATTGGTCCGGTTTCAACCATTATACAAGCACATTTTTTTCTAGGTGAAACCATCATCTTTCCTCAATTAATCGGGACCACTTTGGTGATCATTGGAGTTTTATTAATTGGTTGGCAATCGAAAAAGGCTTCGGCAGAACCGGTTTAAAATTCATTTACCGAGGGTTTACTGTTACTTACCGAGCTTTCAATGTCAATAACCTAAAAGCAGTTTTTAGGCCTATTTACCTACCCTAGATTTGTGGAACAAAACCAAAACAATGGACAACAATCAAAACCCAATCAAAACAAATAACAACGGTAATATCGTTGCTGGTTTCATCTTAATCTTAGTAGGTGCTGCCTATGTATTACGTAATATGGATTTCCCATTTCCTGAATGGCTTTTTAGCTGGCCTACCATTTTAATATTGGCAGGATTTTATACAGGCGTAAAACATAACTTTAGAAATAATGGATGGATTATTTTAACCGGACTAGGCTTATTCTTTATGGTTGAAAATTATTTTCCAGATATTCCTACCAGAAGATTTTTAATCCCAATTTTCATCATCGCTGCAGGTATCATGATCATGATCAGACCTCGTAGAAATTATTTGGGAACTTCTTTTGGAGAAAAGTTCGCAAATAAAAATTGGGATCGATCTAGCAACTGGCAAGCATATGGCAGTTCCAAGGGAACCGACAGTGCTGATTTTCTAAATATTGATTCCGTTTTTAGTGGTGTGCAAAGAACCATTTTATCGAAAAACTTTCAAGGCGGAAGAATTGCCTGTGTATTTGGAGGCGCCGAAATTGATTTAACCCAAGCTGATTTCACTGGAACTGTGATGCTAAAATTAGAAGCAGTATTTGGCGGCATCAAATTGATTGTTCCTCCACACTGGCAGGTAATTAATGAAATTGACGGTGTATTTCACGGGGTGGATGATAAAAGAAGATCTCCAGCAGGTGCTTATAACGACATCAATAAATCACTGGTATTAAAAGGCTCCGCAGTATTTGGCGGAATTGAAATCAGAAGTTACTAATTTCATTGCTCAAGCAAAAACATTGAAAGAAAATTTACTTCAAAATAAAAACAAACTCCTACTCAGTATTTCTTATGTACTGGGTTGGAGTTTTTTTACTTTGATTCAGGTCAAGCTATTGCAAGACCTGGGAATCAGTAGCAATATTACTTGGGTAGATGCTTGTGTTAGTTCACTTTTATTAGCCTTGATCAGTTATCTGATCATTAATAATATGCGTTACTATTTACCAGGAAAAGAAAAGTATTGGTATGTATTTATATTAAGCCTTGCGATGAGTGGCTTATGGCTATTAATAGTACGTTCCATTCTATGGATCTGGTTCAAAGAAAATGCTGGATACCAACAATTTTTAAGTCAGACTTCCAATGTTCGCTATGCCATTAGTTTTCTTTTAATTGGATGCATCACCATGGTAAGCTTATTATGGTACACACAAAAAGATGCAACTGAAGTTAAAGAAAGAGAACAGGAAACTTTACAACTAGCGAAAGATGCAGAACTCTTTAAACTGCGTCAGCAATTGCAACCACATTTTTTATTCAACAGCTTGAATAGTATTAGTGCATTGGCAGGTACACAACCAGAAAAAGCAAGACATATGATTCAACAACTGTCTGAGTTTTTAAGGGGTACACTAAAAAAAGAGGATCAAGAATCTATCAGCCTGCAAGAAGAGATCGATTATTTACAATTATACCTCGATATTGAAAAAGTAAGATTTGGTCATCGTTTAGATACTACTGTTACGGTTAGTGAACCCGCAGCTAAAATGCATCTGCCTGCGTTGATCTTACAACCGATTGTAGAAAACGCCATCAAATTCGGATTGTATGATACTACCGAATCTGTCACAATTAGTATTCTTGCAGAAGCATATCCTAACGCATTGCGGATTGAAGTTTCAAATCCCTTTGATCCCGAGACCTCCAATGTGAGCAAAGGAACTGGCTTTGGCCTTTCTTCCATTCAAAGAAGGTTATACCTGATTTATGGAAGGAACGACTTGCTCAAAACAACAACATCAGAAAACACATTTACTTGCAGCATAGAGATACCAGCATAAAAGAAAAAAAATGAAACTGATCATAATTGATGACGAACCACTGGCAAGAAGCCTAATCATTGAATACCTCAGCAATTTTCCTGAACTAGAATTGGTGCAAGAATGTGGTGATGGATTTGAAGGTTTGAAAGCCATCAATCAACACAAGCCCGATCTGATTTTTCTTGATATCCAAATGCCAAAAATCAATGGCTTTGAATTATTAGAACTTATCGAAAATCCACCAGCAGTAATTTTCACAACTGCATTTGAAGCATACGCCATCAAGGCATTTGAAGCGCACGCCATCGATTACTTATTAAAACCATTTAGTCGTGAACGATTTAATAAAGCAGTGCAAAAATGGTTACAACAAAAAAATACGGTGGTACAAAATACTGAGCCACTCTTAGATACCATTGCTGCAAGTACAGGTCAGCACAATAGAATCGTACTAAAAGATAATGGTAAGATCAAGATTATTCCAACCCAACAAGTGCTATACCTTGAATCGGCTGACGATTATGTAAAGATCCATACTGCTGAAGGTGCTTTCCTCAAGAATAAAACCATGCAATATTTTGAAACCCATTTGGGTGAACAAGATTTTGTTCGTATTCACAGATCATATTTAGTTAAAATTCAATTGATCACTAGATTAGAACCCTATGAAAAAGATAGTCATATGGCCATTCTTAGTACCGGACAAAAACTCCCAGTTAGTAAGGCCGGATACGCAAAACTCAAGCAAGTATTGGGGTTATAGCAAAAACTGACCATTATCATTGGATGATAGTATAGAATTGACTTACTATGCAGTCTATTTAATACGCAATAATGGCAAATAATAATTTCAATATAGAAGGACTTTCAGATGCACAAGTAATAGAAGCAAGAGCAAAATTCGGACATAATGCGCTTGACTTTAAAAAAGAAAATGGTTTTATCGATGCACTGAAAAGTTTGGTAAAAGAGCCGATGGTGGTTCTACTTTTGGCGGCTTCCATTATCTATTTTGTAAGTGGGAAAACTGGAGATGGTATTTTTTTATCAGGCGCTATCATATTAGTAGCTGCCATTTCATTATACCAAGATTCAAGAAGTAGAAACGCACTAGAGAAATTAAAAAACTTTTCTGAACCTAATTCTAAAGTAATTCGCAACGGAGAACTCATCGATATAAAAAGTGATGAATTGGTAGTTGGCGATTATTTAATGGTAGAAGAAGGAACATCCATTGCTGCTGATGGCATTATTGTACGATCGAATGATTTTTCTGTGAATGAATCGGTATTAACCGGCGAATCCCTTTCCGTTTTTAAAGATGCCAATAAAGAAGATGCTACCATTTTCAGAGGTACTACTGTTGCTAGTGGACTAGCAATAGTAACCGTAACTGCTACAGGGAATGATACAGCACTGGGTAAAATCGGAAAAAGTATTGAACGTATAGAGGAAGAAAAAACACCACTGGAATTACAAATTTTTAATTTTGTAAAGAAGATGGTGATCTTTGGAGCCATCGTATTTGCGATTGTTTGGTTTATCAATTACCAACACAGCAAAGACCTACTCGATAGTTTACTCAAGGCGCTTACACTTGCCATGAGTATTTTACCAGAAGAAATCCCTGTAGCACTTGCCACTTTTATGGCACTTGGGGCATGGCGATTAATGCAAATGGGTATAATCGTAAAACAAACAAAGACAGTAGAAACACTAGGAAGTGCCACAGTTATCTGTACCGATAAAACAGGAACGCTTACTGAGAATAAAATGAGCTTAGCAAAGGTCTTTGTTTTATCTGAAGGCAATATTCATAAAGCAACTGATGCACTCACAAATGCAGATAAAGATTTAATCAGAACCGCGATGTGGGCAAGCGAACCCATTCCGTTTGATCCCATGGAAATTGCTTTGCATGAATCTTATTTGAATCAAATTCAGGATGACGAAAGGCCAGCTTATCACATGATTCATGAGTATCCTTTGAGCGGTAAGCCTCCCATGATGACGCACCTTTTTGAAAACAAAGAAGGCAACAGAATCATTGCGGCTAAAGGAGCACCAGAAGCCATTATCCAAGTATCAAAACTATCGAACACAGAAATCGAAGCGATTCAAAAAGCCATTGAATCTCTAACCAATGAGGGATATCGTGTACTGTGTGTGGCCGACACCATTCATAGCGGAACAGATTTTCCAAAAACACAACAGGAATTTAAATTCGACTTTAAAGGGGTCTTAGCATTTTATGATCCACCTAAGAAAAATATTGGCGAAGTGTTGAAGCATTTTTACGATGCAGGGATCGCAGTTAAAATAGTAACCGGCGACAATGCTGCCACCACTGCTTCCATCGCAGAACAGGTTGGTTTCCGAGGATTTGAAAAAACAATTAGTGGAGATGAACTAATGCAATTATCGGATGAAGCATTGCAAGCAAAAGTCAAAGACATTCAGATCTTTACTAGAATGTTTCCAGAAGCAAAACTTAGGATCATTAATGCATTAAAAAGCAATCAAGAAATTGTTGCCATGACTGGTGATGGTGTGAATGACGGACCAGCATTGAAAGCCGCCCATATTGGAATTGCCATGGGTAAAAAAGGAACTGAAATTGCCAAGCAGGCAGCTTCATTGATCTTAATGGAAGACGATCTTTCAAAAATGGTGGATGCCATTGCAATGGGAAGAAGGATCTATACCAACTTAAAGAAAGCCATTCAGTACATCATCTCCATTCATATTCCAATTGTATTAACCGTATTTCTGCCACTGGCATTGGGATGGATCTATCCGAATATTTTTAGCCCGGTTCATATCATTTTCTTAGAGTTAATTATGGGACCAACCTGCTCTATCATTTACGAAAATGAGCCGATGGAAAAAAATACGATGAAACAATTACCTCGGGCTTTGAGTAATACATTTTTTAATTGGAAAGAGCTTACTACTAGTATCATTCAGGGTTTAATGATCACTGTGGGAACTATGGCGGCTTATCAGTATGCTGTAAGTCAGCAACAAGATGAAGCAACTACCAGAACCATGGTATTCACTGTTTTGATCGCTGCTAATATATTACTGACATTGATAAATAGGTCTTTCTATTATTCGCTTTTCACCACATTGAAATATAAAAACAACCTGGTTATATTAATCATACTGATCACTTTAGCGATCACAGGATTATTGATTTTTGTGCCGCCACTGACACAATTTTTTGGCTTTGCACAATTATCAATCAACCAGATTCTCATTTCCATGGGAATAGGATTTGCTTCCGTTATTTGGTATGAATTGATCAAATGGCAGAAAAGAAAGGTTAGAAGAAAGAAATAATTCTAAAAATAAAGATTGATTAAAATGTTATAGGGTTAGTCAAAAAAAAATTCTTGTTTTACGTAATAATAATTGGCAATCAGTTATTTAATTAATTTTTGTTACCTCCCCAACAAATCAGATGCAGGAACTAACAGTTATAAAATCACTCAATGCTATTAAACATACTGTGATTTATATTGGAAATTTCGAAGGTTCAATTGAATATATATCTCCTTCCATTGAACAATTATTGGGGCACCCTATCGATAATTATTATAAACCTGGTTTTTGGGTTTCATTATTACATCCAGAGGACCAGGTTATTTTGAATGATTTCTTAACGCGTCTCTATGAAATAACGGAATTTAAAGTAACAGTTAGATTCATGAAATCTGATGGCAGTTACTTATCCATTATAAACACTGGAACTGTTGTCCGCGAAGACAATAAGTTGTTTTCTATTGTTGGAAATCTAAGGTCTTTAACAAAAGACGATAGTAATAAAAAGGTTTTGGACATTAATACAACTTATTCAGAATTATTACTCGATAATATCGGACTCATTTTTTATGCCATTGATCGTGATTTTAGGATTGTAGCAAAAAATAAATTATTCGACAAATGGGTTTGGGAAAAGAATGAAATAATTTATAAAATTGGAGATAGTATTTTTCATTCGAAAATTTCACCGGAAGTTGTAAAAGAGTATACAAAGTCATATAATTATTGCATGAATAATGGCTTTTTCACGACCCGTCTTCCAAGCGGAGATGGTGAATATGAATTAGCCCTTTCTCCAATTATTATGAAGAACAATGTGGAAGGGGTTTCCGTTTTTCAATTCAACAAATCTTCAGAAAGGAATCTATTAAATACAGCCTCTTACCTGAGTAGCGCTCTAGAAAATAAGGTCAACGCGTCAATGGAATTGATCTATATTCTGGACAAAGATTTAAAATTCATTTCTTTTAACGAGGCATATGGCAAACACTACCATGATTTTTTAAATAGATATCCCATTGTTGGACAAAAAACAGATTTTATCCATGGCGATTCGATTGTTAGTATCAATCTCAGAAACTGGTATTCTAAAGTATTAGAAGGAGATAATATCGACACCATTCTATACCTGGGAGACCAGATCATCCATTTAAAAATTACACCTAACTATAATACCAACCACGAGATCTGTGGATTAACCGCAGTTAATAAAGACATCACAACACTGAACGAATCGAAAAAGAAACTTATTGAAAGCGAGGAGAAGTATAAATATGTGGTAGACCATGTAACAGATATTGTATTTCAAACTGATCAGGAAGGCTATTGGAGCTATCTCAATAATGCCTGGGAAAACATCATGGAATTCAAGATTGATGAATCAGTTGGCACTTTATTTTTCAATTACTTACACCCGGATGATGTTGAAAGAAACCAGATCCTTTTTACACCATTAATTAATAGAGAAAAATCTTACTGCACCCACGAAATCAGGTATATCACCAAATCCGGAAAAATAAAATGGATCAGGGTATATGCAACCCTTCTTTTAGACAAGTCAGACAATATCATGGGTACCACAGGAACCTTAAAAGATATTACTTTAGAAAAAGAGAATAGTTATCGATACGAACTCTTATCAAAGAATGTGAATGACCTTATTTGCCTTTTAGAAACAGATGGAACTTTTCTTTATGTTTCTCCTTCTTTTTCTACACTATTAGGTTATCAGTTAGATGAATTGACCCAAACCAATGTTAAGGAATATTTTCATCCAGAAGAGTTGGATTCAATTGTTAACTTTTCAGAAGAACAAAATGCTGCTAAAAATTTAATCTCCTATACATCTTACCGATTTAAAAATAAATCAGGCGGTTACCATTGGATTGAAACTAATGCCAAAATGTTCTATGACGATTTTTATGGTAGAAAATTGATCAATGCATCTTCTAGAATCATAGACGAAAGAAAAATTCTAGAACAACAGTTACTAAATTCCTTACAAAAGGAAAGAGATCTGAACCAACTCAAATCAAAGTTCGTAAGCATGGCCTCTCATGAGTTCAGAACACCTATGACAACCATCAAAAGCAGTGCTGAACTTGCTGCATTATATTTAGAAAAAAATAACGAAATAAGTTTAGGGAAGGCAAAAAAGCATATCCACACTATTGATGAGGAAATTGATCGACTTTCTACATTGATCAATGACATTTTACTATTAGGAAAAATCGAATCAGAATCGTTCAAACTCAATAAAAAGGAATACGATATCAGTAAATTATTGAATGAAGTAATTAAAAAACAAATTGGTTTACAAGACGATGAAAGAACTACTGAACTAATTATTTCAGGCAAACCCATTCCTGTAGAGATTGATGTAAATTATATGGATTTAATCTTCGCTAATTTATTATCGAATGCATTTAAATATTCAAACAATAAAAAATCGCCTGAAGTCTATTTGCAATATTTGCCAACAGGTATTGAAATAAATATTAAAGATTTTGGTATTGGCATCCCAGCTGTAGAACAAACACAAATGTTTAAATCATTTTTCAGAGCATCAAATACCCAAAATATACAGGGAACAGGAATTGGACTAGTGCTTGTGCATTATTTTATTGAACTACATGAAGGAACCGTGAAATTTGAAAGCGTTCAAAATGTAGGAACATCCTTTACCATTTCAATACCCTACCAATCAACTAAAGAATAGACATTGGCTTTTTAAAGCCATTTTTTAATGGCATCTAATAGTTCTTTCGATTTGAAAGGTTTGAAGATATAACCATCTGCGCCGAAGCTCAATGCAGTGTTTAATTCTTCTGTCTGTGCTAGTGCTGTTAAAAAAATAAAAGGGGTTTCTGCAACAATGGAAGATTTAATTGCTCTCAAAACACCCATTCCATCAATCAATGGCATCAACATATCGCAAAATATAAGGTCCGGACATTCCGAAATGGCAACTCGAATTCCCACTTCTCCATTTTCTGCCTCAATAACGATATAATCGTTCATTTCTAGTATCTCAACTATCGACTCTCTTATCCTTTTCTCGTCCTCAATAATTAGGATCTTATAACTCATCTGGCAAATATTGAAAAATTAATGGCAATCCGAAACGATGAATTTTTATAGGTATGCTGAAAATAGGAAAATTTAATAGTACCAACTTGACTTTTAATTGAAACCCACAAATAAAAGCAATGACTTAAGCTTAAATGTAAAATATGGTCTTATTGTATCATTTTTTGACGATTTAATGCCACTTCCTAAGAAACATATTTCGGAATTTTAAATAATGAAAATAATAATAATATAAGAATTTATATATCCCCCCATCTACGGTTTACGAAAACAAAAAACAGTATTGATCATACTGTTTTTTTGTTTCTATAAATTTTATTTTTTCAGAGAAAGTCCTTTTTCCACTAACCGAATAGTCCAAAAATCATCGGCCCGATTGATATCGGTTATATAGGCATAAGGCATATAAAAATAGCCCTGATCACCCCAGGTATTACTCCACGAATTACGAACGATAAAAACTTGTTTAGCATCATCATATCCAACAGCCATCACTGCATGTCCGCCGATCCTGCTTTCGTTTGGCTTAGGCATCGTCATGTTTCCGTTTTTGCCAATTGCTCGAAAACTTTCGAACACCGTGAAGCCAAATACAAATGGAAAACCTTCAAACAAACAGGATTGTAACTGATTTAAATTGGCATTATTCAAACGCATATAACTCAATACCTGATTGGTAGTTGCTTTTTGATAAAGTGATGCAGGAGGCTTGGTAGTGAATTGTGGAATGATATAGGGCCAGTCTTTTTCATTGCAAACACCTTCTCGATTCATCGTTTTAATGCCATCCCGAATAAATGCACCACTATCCGACAAAACGGTATTGATCAACACCCGCTCGTTGTAATAAATAAAAAGTCGAGACGGTACAAAGTTGGGAATAGCCTGCTTTTTCTGACCAAACTGAAATGCTCCACCAAGCGCATTTGCAGTGCAGCTTCCCAGCGCACCTTGATCGTACACTGCTGGGCATTTTTTTCTTAAATCAATTTTTGCAGGAAGATTTCGCATGACCCCCATGGGAGCCGTATACAAAAGGTCGCGATGGTCTGGAAAATCTGGTAACCAGCCTAAATAATAATCGTGTTTGGGTAAATGTTTCTTTTTCATGTTTGTTGGATTAGTGAATGACTAATCAACAAACATAAAAGTTGAAACAAGTTTTTAAAACAGTGTTTACACGGTTTTTGAAGGGGGTGATTCTATAATTTTCTTCCCGTATTTATAACGTTGACGCCTTTGAATTTGGAAGTAGCACATCCGTGTGATACAGCACTAACCTGACCAGGCTGCCCCTTACCATCAGAAAAAGTACCGCCATAACGATAATCAGATTCATCAGCTATCGCTACACAACTATTCCAGAATTCCTGGGTATTTGCTTGATAGGCTGCATCTTTTAAGAGACCTACGATTTGTCCGTTTTTAATTTCAAAAGCTAACTGTGCACTGAATTGAAAATTATAACGCTGTTGATCGATGCTATAGGAATTTCTACCAAACATATAAATCCCTTTCTCGGTATTCTTGATCATATCAGCAACTTTCAATGCAGACTTGCCCGGCTGCAAACTCACATTTGGCATACGTTGAAATTGAAAACTTTTCCAACTATCAGCATAAGAACAACCCTGTGATGCCTTTAAACCGAGGATATGCGCCTGATCGCGTGTTGCTTGATAGCTTACCAGTACACCATCTTTAATAATGTCCCATTTGCCACATTGTACGCCTTCATCATCATAACCTACAGCCCCAAGTGATCCGGCTTGTGTTTTATCGCCCACAAAATTTACCAGATCAGAACCAAATTTAAAATTGCCCGATTTCCATTTGTCTAATGTTAAGAAACTCGTACCTGCATAATTTGCTTCATATCCTAATACTCGATCTAATTCAGTTGGATGCCCAACAGATTCATGAATGGTTAAAAACAAATTCGAAGGATCTAAGATCAAATCATATTTTCCTGGCTCCACTGGTTTAGCACTTAATTTTTCAGCTACCTGCTTAGTTGCCAAACGAACATCTTCTAGAATATCATAGCGTTTTTTATACAGTGTAAAAATACCGTCTAGCTCTTCCTTCTTATCAGGAATTAAATATTCATAACCCATTCCCATAGGGGCACTCAACGCATTTCTGGTTTGAAATTTTCCGCTTGCCGCATCAATTTTTGTAACCGTAAATGTTGGCCAAATGCGATGCACATCCTGATCAATATAAGAACCTTCAGTAGATGCAAAATATTTTTGTTCATTAACACAAGAGATCGAAGAGCTAATAAAATTGGCCCCATTTTGCAATGCAATATCATTCACGTGTAAAAGCAGATCTACTTTTTCTTTGAGTGATACTTCAAATGCATTTTTCAGGATGGGCGCTTTCCAACTCACATTTCCATACCCTTTTTGTGGTGCTAATTGTACTTGCTCTTCCAACAGTTTCGCATTGAACTTCGCGATCTGAACAGCAAGGTCAGCCGTTCTTGCAATTGCATCCGTAGTTAAATCATCAGTAGATGCAAAGCCCCAGCTACCATTGGCTATGACGCGGATTCCCATGCCATAGGTTTCTGTATTGGAAATATTTTGAACACGTTTTTCGCGGGTGTTCACTGACTGACTCAAATACCTTCCAATCCGCACATCTGCATAAGTAGCACCCTTTGATGTAGCTGCATTCAATGCAAGATCAGCTAAGCGTTTTTTTAAAGCCAGGTCTGCTGGCATTAAAAATTCTTCTGCCGCAAATAATCTTGCTGGCTTTAATAATCCTGCACCTGCAGTAATTCCACCTAGGTATAAAAAATCTCTCCTTTTCAAGGCAATAATTTTTTTGAATGGTCAATTTTAAAAACATAAAAAAGACCCCGAAAGGTCTTTTCTAATTTTATTAAACAGCGTCAGATAAAGATGTAAATGTGAAATCACGAATCCGCATCGGAGGAATTAAATAACTCCTATTCGATTCTACACTGATACTTCTTTCCACCTTACCCAATGCATCAACATTGTTTAACATGATCACTGGACTTTCATTGAATCGCATATTTTTGATCGGATATTTGATCTGTCCGTTCTCGATATAAAAAGTTCCATCACGTGTCAAACCTGTTAACAGTAAGGATTGTGCGTCAACCAAACGGATATACCAAAGTTTTGAAACCAAGATTCCTCTTTCAGTTCCTTTGATCAGTTCTTCCAAAGTTGCTGTACCGCCATCCATGATAATATTACTTGCAAACGGACCAGCAGCTACATTTTTCTTTTGTGCCCAAAATTGCGAATAGCTCAAATTTTTCACCATCCCTTTCTCGATCCAATTCACGCGATCTAAAGCAAAGCCTTCGCTGTTCCAAGTATTATCTGGCAAGTCGGGATGGAATGGATCTGAATAAATATTTACTTTTTCATCCATCAATTGTTCTCCCATTCTATTGCCACCACCTGGTTTGCTCATAAAGCTTCTGCCTTCATCGGCGCTTCTTGCGTCGAGACCGCGAAACATATTTTCCAACATATAGGTTGCAGCAACTGGCTCTAAAATCACTGTGTATTTTCCTGGCTCAATAGCTTTCGCATTGGCAGAACCATTTGCTTTTTGTGCTGCAATTCTTGTTGCAGCAACTGTATCCAATTTGTTTACATCGTTAAATCCACGGGCAGCATATCCAGAACCTGTGCCTTCCTGATTTCTGGTTGTAACCGAAAAAATCACATCAGTTGATTTGTTATACCCGAAGAATCCTTTCGAATTCAAAACAGCAGAAAATGTGTTTTTATTTTCAATAAAACCTGCAGCCTCCAACTTATTTTCTTTGGTTACTTTAATGCTTTTGGCTACCGCTTCTGCTCTTGAATCGGGCGTGATTGCTGCAGTTGATGCTACATAAGTTTTTGATTCTTTGTATTCAATTGCACCACGCATGGGCATGTATTCAGGATTTTCTGGTGCTAGTTGCGCCAATTCTTCAGAACGTTTTACCACTTTCTTCAATGACACATCATCGAATTCATTGATAGTTGCAAATGCTGCTTTTTTGCCATATACAGATCGAACAGCCAGTGAAAGGGTGCTTGTATCACCTGCAGTAGAAACTGAATTTCGTGCATAGCGAATATTGCCACCTTCTACACCAGTTAATGATACTTCGCATTCGTCGGCCGTTGAATAAGCCAATACTTTTTGAAGTAATGCTTTTGCGTCTTCTTTATTGAGTAATGCCATAATAGTTTTAGATTTTTCTTGCAGTATTAATTACGTTAACGCCATTGAAACGAGTGGTGGAACTACCATGCGACACTGCGTTTGATTGACCGGGCTGTCCTTTACCATCATTAAATGCACCACCCATACGGTAGTCAGATTCATCAGCAATGGCAGCACAACTATTCCAGAATTCCTGGGTATTGGATTGATAGGCCACGTCTTTCAACATACCAACAATCTTTCCGTTTTTAACTTCGTAGAAACTTTGTCCGCCAAACTGGAAATTATAGCGTTGTTGATCAATTGAGAAAGAACCATCACCAATGATATAAATTCCTTTCTCCACATTCTTGATCATGTCATCTACACTCAGCTTCTCTTTACCTGGCTGTAATGAAACGTTTGGCATTCTTTGGAACTGTACATCATTCCAACTCTGCGCATAGCAACAACCATGACTTTCTTTCATTCCCAACATATGTGCCTGATCACGAATGGCTTGGAAGTTAACCAGGATACCATCTTTAATGATATCCCATTTCTTAGTTCCAACTCCTTCATCATCATAACCCACTGCGCCCAAAGAACCATATTGCAATTTGTCGGCAACAATATTCACCAACTTACTTCCGAAATTGAATTTATTAGAATGTAGTTTTTCGAGCGATAAGAAACTAGTTCCTGCATAGTTTGCCTCATAGCCCAAAACGCGATCTAATTCTGTAGGATGCGCAACAGATTCATGTATGGTTAACATTAAATGTGATGGATCTAAAATCAAATCGTATTTACCAGGTTCTACTGATTTTGCCTTGATCTTCTGCTTTACACCTTCTGTTGCATTGGCAATGTCTTCCATCATGTCGTAACGATTTTTATAGCGTGTTACAACACCACCCAATTTTTCTGAAGGATCAGCATTAAGGTATTCATATCCCATTCCAACAGGAGAGCTAAGCGATTTGATTGATTCAAACTTTCCAGTTGCTACATCAATTTTTGTAAGATTAAAATTTGGGAACATTCTGTGAATGTCTTGATCTATATAAGAACCATCGCTGCTGGCAAAATACTTTTGTTCATTTACAGCCAGAATTGCTGAGTTTACAAAATTTACGCCACCTTTCATAGCCACTGCATTTGCAGCAAGTAGCAGTTCTACTTTTTCTTTCACTGGAACTTCAAAAGCATTTTTTTCAATGGGCGTTTTCCAACTGACTTCTCCGTAACCCTTTTGTGGTGCTAATTGTACAGGAGCATCTAAAATTTTCGCATTGGCTTTAGCAACTGCCACAGCCCTTTCAGCCGTTTTTGCTACACCTTCTTTTGTTACATTATTACTTGATGCGAACCCCCAGCTACCATTGGCGATTACGCGAATACCTACTCCAAAAGATTCGGTATTAGCCACGTTTTGAACCCTTGTTTCTCTTGTAACTACAAATTGATTCAGGTAACGGCCAATTCTTACATCTGTATAAGTAGCGCCTTTGGCCTTTGCCGCAGCAAGAGCTACATCTGCCAGGATTTTCTTAGTGGCAACATCCATGCCTCCATTCAATGCGGCTTGAATTTCAATTGGAGTAGCATGCAACATGGAACGTGGAATCATAAATGCTCCCGCGCCAAATGCTGTGTTTCGGAGAAAGTCTTTTCTATTCAAAATGCAAATATTTAAAAGTGATCAATAAAATTTAATTAAACAGCGTCTGATAATGAAGAGAATGTAAAGTCGCGAATCCGCATCGGTGGTATCAAAGCAGAAATGCCCGACTCACCACTTACACATCTTTCTGGTTTACCTAACGCATCTAAATTGTTCAGCATAATAATCGGACTTTCATTAAATCTGAAATTCTTCACAGGGAATTTGATCTGTCCGTTTTCGATATAGAAAGTTCCATCTCGAGTTAATCCCGTAAGTAATAATGTTTGTGGATCTACCGAACGGATATACCATAAACGTGTAACCAATATTCCTTTTTCAGTGCCCTTGATCAAATCTTCCAAACTAGCATTAGTGCCTTCCATAATGATGCCATCAGGAGAAGGAACAGCTTTCACTTTTTTCTTCTCCGCCCAATACCTTGAATAATATAAATTTTCGATCACACCTTTATTAATCCAATTGATCTTTTCTTGCGGACGACCATCTCCATTCCAGGTACTGGTTGGGATTTCAGGGTGTTGTGGATCAGAGTAAATCGTTACTTTATCATCCACCAATTTTTCACCCAATTTGGTTTTACCATCGCCTTTACTTAAGAAACTTCTTCCCTCATCAGCCTGGCGCGCATCCATTGCAAAAAACATATTTTCTAATAATACGATCGATGCTGCTGGCTCTAAAATCACTGTGTATTTGCCCGGCTCTAAAGCCTTTGCTGTAGCAGATCCTGTTGCTTTTCCGGCTGCAAATTTTGTTGCAGATGCAACATCTAGTTTGTTCACATCATTGAATCCCTTGGAAGCATAACCAGAACCCTTTCCATCTTCTGTACGAAGTGTTACATTAAAATCCACATTCGAAGATTTGTTGTAGGCAAATAGTCCATGAGAATTCATCATAGCTGAATAACCTGAACTATTTTGCATAAACCCAGCTGCTACTAATTTGTTGTCTTTCGCAATTTTCAAACTGGTTGCAACAGCATCTGCCCTGAATTTTGGATCGATGGCTCCTGTCGCAGGAACATAGGTCGCAGATTCTTTATAGACTTGCGGACCAAGAAATGAAACATACTCAGGATTCTCAGGAGCTAGTTGTGCTAGCTCTTCAGAGCGACGAACAACTTTTTCTAATGAAGCATCATCAAATTCATTGATGGTTGCTACACCCAATTTTTTTCCAAAGGCTGATGAAACTACCAAACTGTTTTGGCTTACACCACCACTGGTTGAAACAGCATTTCGGGCATAGCGAATATTGCCGCCTTCCGAGCCGCTGATATTTATTTCGCATTCGTCGGCCTTAGAGTAACTAAGTACCTTCTTCAACAATTGTTGTGCTTGTTCTTTATTTAAAATGGCCATAGTTAAATTTTTCTAGCTGTATTAATAACATTGATTCCATTAAACCTTGTAGTTGATGCGCCATGTGATACGGCACTTATCTGACCGGGCTGTCCCTTTCCATCAAAGAAAGATCCACCCAATCTGTAATCCGATTTGTCTGCGATTGCACTACATGCATTCCAGAATTCTTGTGTATTAGATTGATAAGCTACGTCTTTCAACATCTGCCCAATTTTACCATTTTTGATTTCGTAAAATAACTGGCCACTGAACTGAAAATTATAACGTTGCTGATCGATCGAATAAGAACTTGCTCCTACAATATAAATCCCCTTCTCTACATTTTTTACAATATCTGCAGGAGTCATCGGAACTTTTCCAGGACGCAAAGAAATATTCGGCATCCTCTGAAACTGAATATCACTCCAGCTATCTGCAAAACAACATCCTTGTGAATGATCTAGTCCAATGATATGCGCTTGATCACGGATGGCCTGATAATTTACCAAGGTACCGTCTTTGATGATATCCCATTCCTGCGTACCAACACCCTCATCATCATAACCCACTGCGCCTAGTGAGTAAGGTTGTGTTTTATCTGCCACAATATTAACGAGGTTACTACCATAATTGAATTTGCCCGATTTCCATTTATCCAAAGTCAGGAAACTTGTTCCTGCATAGTTGGCTTCATATCCCAATACACGATCCAATTCAGTTGGATGACCAGTTGATTCGTGAATGGTTAGAAATAAATTAGTAGGATCAATTACCAGATCATATTTGCCTGGCTCTACAGACTTTGCACCCATTTTCAACCCTATTTCTTGAGCACCCATACGAGCATCTTCTAACATGTCGTAACGGTTCTTATACAGCGTTCCTGCGAGGCCTTTTATCCTATCTTCTGGTCTTGCATTCATGTATTCAAAGCCCATACCCATCGGACTACTCAGCGCATCACGCGTTTCAAATTTACCAGTTGCTGCATCAATTTTTGTGATTGTAAATGTGGGCCAGATCCGATGTACATCTTGATCAATATAGGAACCATCGGTTGAAGCGAAATACTTTTGCTCATTCACTAAGAATAATAATGAATTCATATAATTCGCGCCACCCTTCATGGCTGCATCATTCACCGACATCAAAAGATCTACTTTCTCTTTCATCGGAACTTCAAATGCATTTTTTTCGATCGGGGTTTTCCAACTTACTTCGCCATATCCTTTTTGTGGTGCAAGCTGCACTGGCTCAGTTAATAGCCTAGCGTTTTCCTTAGCAATCGAAACTGCAAGCGCTGCGGTTTTTGCAATACTATCGGTATCCAAATTATCTGTTGCAGCAAATCCCCAACTTCCATTCGCAATGACACGAATGCCAATACCAAAACTTTCGGTATTTACAATATTCTCTACCCGATCTTCCCGGGTAACAACAAATTGATTTAAATATCTGCCTATGCGCACATCGGTATAAGTGGCACCCTTCGAGCGGGCGGCGTTCAATGCCACATCAGCCATGCGTTTTTTTTGTGCCACATCAATTTTATTTTCCAAGAAAACCGATGGATCTACATGGCGCGCATATAGCATTGATTTTGGCAGAAATAAAGCCCCCATTCCCAGGGAAGTATTTCTGATAAATTCTTTTCTTTTCAAAGTAGGTTGCTTTAAGTGGATAATAATTGTAAAATAAGAAAGAACACCTTATTTCTTCCACCACTTATCATATTATTGGAATTTTCTTTCCACCCATAAAAATACCATGCTGAATAAAAAAATCAGGAACAGGTAGATGGGTTGATTGGGACTTGCCTGATGCCATTCAGCATCTTTGGTACTTATATTAGAAACTCGATTTTTCAAAAAGGCCTTCGTTTGACTGATTTGCTTATTTGCATAAATGGTATTCCAAGATCCTTTGGGATACACATACCAATCGCTGATCGCCCCGTTGGTTCCGATCATGGTTTGCCAGCCTGTTTCACTTGGCCAATAGATTGCCTCCCAATAGCTTGGCAATAAAGCTTTTTGTTTTGCCGCAATTTCTTGATGCTGAATAGATAATTGTGGAACGGTACTACTATTTGTTTGTGCTGTAAATTGAATTGATTCATTAACCCTTGGCAAATCAATGGAACTTGCCCAGGTTTCTTCAGCAGATTCCTTCTTCGCAACTTGATTGATCAATGATGTCCAATAATTGCGATAATCGTTTTTATTCGCAGCCAATAACCAGCTACTCGTTTTTTGTAGTGTATTCACCAGCAATTTGCCTTTGCCAAATACGGAAACAGCTGCGAAAATTCTTTTTTGCTGATCAACATATAAAGGCTGCATTCCTTTCTGCTCAATGATATAATAGGGATGTTTTAAATTAATTGCAGCAGCATAATAGTTTTCTCCCCATTTGCTGACTTTGATCAACGCATTATTGCTGTCTGCTGATTTTAAACTAATGCGTTCACCAATAAAATTTTTCTTTGAAAGAATGCTATCTGCATTCAACAATAAGCCATTCCCCTTTTCAGCGATTGCTTGTTTTAAAATGGCTAACTCAGTTGTTGGAAGTGCCTGTATCGCAGCTTCATCGCTAATAATCAAATCTTGTTCATCTAATAATGCTGCCGTTAAATTTTCGAAATTCAATTGACCAGCATTCGAATATGTTTTTTGAAATTTTTCTTTGCTGACACTTGTTTTTGTGATTACTGTATATCCAAAATCTGCCAACCAATTCTTTAAAAATTTAGATTCGAAATCCGGACTAGCACCAAGCATCAAAACCTTCAATGCTTTTGCTGGTTGTATTTGATACGCTATGGTTTCTTTTTCAATGCTATCCCTACCTGTAACTAATGCCAAATGATAGATGCCCCTACCCACATTTTCCGGCACAACGGCAAAAGAAAATGGCTGCTGTTTTCCAGCGCCTATCTCAATAGAATCAATCCGTTGATTCCATCCGTACATAATCAACTTGACAGGTTTCTTCGTAGTATTTAAACAGCTTCCCTGCACCAGTAAAGTACTTCCTGATACGATGTTATCTTGCCAATGAATATTTTGAATACCAGTTTGTTGATCAGTTGCATGAAACAGTATGGGAACCTTGGGCAATTCCACCTGATTGGTATCCTTAAATCCATTTCCAAACAAATGAATGGTACTCACATCCGCCATTGATTCATTGGAAATATTATTCAGATCATATTGAGGGATCGACTGATGCTCATTTTTCAAGAATTGATTCACCGAATCTTGATGATAGCCTTCAGTTAAAAGGATGATTACTTTCTTGCCTTTCTCAGAACCAAAAATTGTGAATGGCATCATTATTAAAAACAATGCTACAACTGCCATAACCGTAGCCAAAACACGAAAGAATAAAAAAGCCTTTACAGGTCTCTTCACTTCAACCCATACTAATCCCAACAATATCAGTGCTACTAAGATGGTCATGAAAATCTGCATCATTTACGATCATTTAAATGATGAAAATAATAGTCCGCTAATTTCTTCTCCGCATGCTCCAGTTGCTTACCAGGTTTATTAGCTGGGCGCTGCAAGATTTTTTCACATGCAGCTAAAGATGCGATCCAATCGGTATGGCTCCAAACCTTCTGATTTTGATAATCGGTATACAAACGCTTGAAAGATTCATATGCCAACAAATAATTAGCAGGTTGATCAATCGCCAATCGATTCAAACTTGATAAAACCACCTGCATCAACATCAAGGCATTGGCATCAGGAACTTCCTTTGATTGAATGGTCAACAACATTCCCATTGTTTTTCTGATGGCAGCTTCTGTATCGGTTGTTTTTGCAATTTCAAAATGCAGTGGTTGAGGTAAAATTTTTGTCAATTCTCCAGTGAGCCTTTTTTCAAATTTCAACGGCGTTGTTTTTACATTTGTTTTTGCAACATACGCGCGAGAACTTTGCTGCAATTCTTTTAATAATCGCAATGCTTTATACTGATATGGCAAAGCTTCTTTTGGAAAAAAAGTACGCAGCTTTAATTCAGAACCCCACATTTCGGTTAATACCGCTTTCAATTGCTTTTTTGTTTCCACATCAAAAAAACTAGCGTCTTCTGCATTATCATGTTTATGAGAGTATGCATCGATCACCGTATTAGCATCACCAAAAACCTCTGCACCACTTGAACCATGATCCTCGTCAGTATCAAACCTACTATCCCCAATATTTCCTTCTGATTCTTCTCCTAAAAATTTACCGTATCGTAATCTTAGTAGTTTTTGATCAACTCCTAATTCATTACTTCGTGATTTAAATTGTTGTGCCGAAATGGTATCCCGATCTCTTAATAATTGTTCTGTTTCAATGATGATCTGCCGCTGACTTCTAAAATAATCTGGCTTCACATTAATTGCATTTACCATTCCATTCATTTCCTTTAACTCTGCCGTATCTGTTAACTTTAAAATATACATATCAGATCTGGCTTCTTGCTGGTGGTTATCAACTGCTTTGACATAATAATACAATTCATCACCAGGCTGCATATTCAGGCTATTCAGATCGATCCTTTTTTTGAATTGCGTTTGTTGAACTGCAACACCTCCCGCCATCAATGGAAACTGATGTTCTTTAAACTTCACAGCTTCGCCACCACCACTGGCTACCGTTGCAACCAAATTCGCAGAAACAATTCCGTAATCATCTTTCACATCTGCAACCAGTGCCAACTGCTTGGGCTCTCCATAATCAATCACCGCATATTGTTTGGGCGATTGGATCTGGATCATTGGAATCAGATCCCTAATCAATTCCAGTGCATAATGGTCAGAAATTTTATGGGGCAGTTTTATTTGATAGATCCCATTCACAGTAGCAGGTAATCGAAGCTGCCAATGCAAATTATTTTTTGCATCAGTAGTAAAGCGATAGTGTGCAGAATCATTCAAGATCAAAACCATTGAATCTAAGGGTTGATTCGTTTCTATTTTCCATTCAACCATTGAAGCTGCTTCAGCTAAAATTGAAAAAGTTTGCTGCTCTCTACTCTTTTTTCCGGTATATGCTGGCGGATCAATTTTTATGAAAACATTTTTGATCTCTGGCAGTATCGTTTCTTTTGTTTGTTCATTTTTGTTTTTTCCTGCATAATTGATCACAGAAAATTTACTTGAAAACTGAAGTAATATCAAGCATAGTATAACCGATCCTATGAGCAACCCAATTGACTTTTGCAGCAATTTGCTAAACGGCGCTTTCAGATCTAATTCAAGAAACAACTGACTTATTTTCCTTACCTGCCAATTTTCCAAATCAGATCTTTGCTCTGTTGGCACCAATACTATATCGATACTCTCTTCCAGTATAGGATAGTTTTTATTCAAGTAATGCGCAATCTCTTTTTCAGATAACTGCCATAAAGAACTTGTAAAATAGGTGGCACCAATACTGATTGGCAATCCCAAAAAGGCCCACCAATAAGAAACTCCAAAAAATACATGAAGCAATACCATCAGTAAGATCGCAGCAGATAATAGCATCAATAATAAATCGAGCAATTTTCTCAACTGCCAGTTGCGTTGTATGCTCCTAATTCTATTAATAGCTTCCACCTCAAACATTTGCTTTGTTTTTTGAGGTGAACGATAGGATTCTTTCTATGATAAATACAAGCATCAGCAAGAACCAAAAAATATTTCCAATGGGTTGCTCATTTGCGGGGTTCGTAATTTTTTTGCTGGCGCTTTTATGGTCTTTGCTAAAATCAAGTTGACCAGGATCGATGGTTCTGTTATCTCTTACATCTTGCATGGTTGATCCATCTAAAACAAAGGTCAGCATCCACTCTGCAAAGCGATTACTCCAGACAAGGTTATTCCAGGATGGATCAAAATGGGTAAATAATAAATAATGTTTTTCGGCATTCGGATCAACAGCAAGAATGGGATCTCCTTTCCCGTTTTCCCAGGTCTTTAAAAGATTTTTCTGATCGGTTTCGAGATACTGATAGAGTTCAGTTTTGTTATCTACTCCTCCTTGAATTCCATAAACAAAACCTGGTTCCTGACGAAGCATTCCTTTTTGATAACTGATGATTTTTCCAGAAAAACCAGTAGGTAAGGGTGTATCTGATAACCAAAATAATACATCAAAGTTTTGCGGTATGGCATTGACAGATTTGTATACTTCAAAACGGATCTTTCTTCCTGTGAAATCTCTAATGGCTTGTATTGCGGTAGAAACATAGCTGGCATCGTGTAAATACTGATCCGCAAACAATGCAATACGCAGTGTAGCTGTATCAACGACGATGGCTGCTTGATTGTTTTTTCTAGCAACCGTATCCATGAAAACCATCCAATGTACTGATCGATTTATAGAAGGTTTATCACCTTTAAAATGTCGAATTTGGTTTGAACTAATGATGGCTAGGTCAATTCCCAAGGGTGCAGTAGCTATAAGCTTCGAAGCTAATGTCCAATAGTTTGGAGTAGTGGCAAGCAAGGAAGAATCAGAATTTCTTGTAACAGAATCTGATAAATTGATTGCAGAAAAACTTGTTTCAAAAGCACGCAATTGATACCCATTTTTTAGCAAAGAATCGATGATGCTTGATTTTTGATGGTAGGCTTCTTTCAATTCATTCGGCGCAATCAACAACCATCCTTTTTCACCAGCATCAGCAGACTTCTTCCAAACCGGACCAGCCATCACTATTGCAAAAACTATGATAGTTAAACATCTTAATAACAAAAGTAACCATTCAGAAATGCGCACATTAGAAGCGCGCTTTTTCTGGCTCTGTTCCATAAATCGAATGGTGCCAACTTCTAAAACTTTTCCCTGCCGTACATTCCACAAATGAATGGCAATAGGAATAACGATTCCTGCCATTGCTGTTAACCATATGGGAGATAAGAATTGCAATACTTATTGAATGTTTTTATTTCTTTGATTTAAAAAGTCGCGTAGGGCCTGATCCAATGGTTCATTGATCAACATCTGACGAAAAACGATATTCCTATTGAGCAATTCTTTTCTAACATCTTTCAAATAGTTATTCAGATTTTCCTGTGACGCTTTCTGCATCCCTGATTGAATAGGAATGGCCGCACCAGTTTCTAAATCTCTTAATTGATCGTAACCTTTATAGTTCAAATCAATTTCATTTTGGGCCGTTAATTGAAATACAATTACTTCATGTTTTAATGAGGCCATGGATTGCAACAGCGTGATGATCTCATTGTCTTCCTGATAAAAATCTGAGATGAAAATCAGGAGCGACCGTTGATGCAGACCTGTAAATAAATTTTTATAGCCGATCGGTTCTGTAAACTTTCCACCTGCTTTGATATTTTCTAATTGATATAAAAAGCGAGCAAGGTGTTGTGCATCATTTTTCGCTGCCAATGAATAGAGTTGCCCATCTTGTAAAATATCTAACCCAATCGTATCTCCTTGTTTCTGTGCCAGATAACCCAATGATGCTGCTAAATAGCGCGCATAATCCATTTTCGAAATTGCGCCATCTCTATGATTCATCGAATTACTTGCATCAATTAAAAATTTTACATTGATACTTGTTTCCATCTCAGATTCACGAATATAATATCGGTCTGAACGCGCAAACATTTTCCAATCCAAACTTCTGAGGTCGTCGCCGGGTTGGTAACTTCTATACTGACTAAACTCCATCCCCGCTCCCTTAATACTGCTCTTATTAAATCCTTCCATAAAACCATCGATGGTGGTCTTTGCAGCCAACACCAGGTCTTTGATAGATAAAATAATTTTCGGGTCGAGTAGTTCAGACATAATGCTACTTAAGACAGTGCGTTTTTAGGTCGTTCAATTGCCGTTAGCATGTATTGCGTTACTGCATCTGAATTAATGCGTTCTGCTTCTGCTTTAAAATTCATGAGCAAACGATGTCGCAATACAGGGTAAACCATTTGCTGAATGTCTTCCATCGTTACTGCATATCGTCCTTTAAATAACGCTCTTGCTTTTGCCGTAAGAATCAATGCCTGACCGGCTCTCGGACCAGCACCCCACCTTACCCATTCTTTAATATAGGCGAGTTCAGTGGTATCAGGTCTTGTTGCACGAATTAAATTGGCCACATACTGCACCAGGTCTTCACTGATATGTACTTCACGTACTAATTTTTGAAGTGCACAAATTTCTTCGCCATTGATCACAGGTTCGATCACTACTTTTTTTGCACCAGTAGTATTATTTAAAATGGCTGCTTCTTCTTGCGCAGATGGGTAGCCAATTTTAATATATAATAAGAATCGATCTAACTGCGCTTCTGGTAAAGGATAAGTACCTGCTTGTTCAATCGGGTTCTGAGTTGCAAGAATAAAGAAGGGACGATCTAAGGGATAAGTTTGTCCACCATAAGTAACTTCAAATTCCTGCATCGCTTCTAATAATGCAGATTGTGTTTTGGGTGGCGTTCTATTGATCTCATCTGCCAACACAATATTCGAAAAGATCGGTCCCTTATTAAATTTGAAAAATCTTTTTCCTGTAGAATGATCTTCCTCTAAAATCTCTGTACCCACAATATCAGTAGGCATCAGATCGGGCGTAAACTGAATTCTTCTAAAATTCAAATGCAATGCCTGCGACATAGTACGCACCATCAACGTTTTTGCAAGTCCGGGTACGCCTTCTAATAAACAGTGCCCCCCTGCTAATAAAGCGATGAGCATTTCGTCGAGCACCGTATCTTGTCCCACGATAATTTTCTGTATTTCCTTTTTTAAAAGAGATAGCTTTTGAATTAGGTCTTGCATGTTTTTTTCGGTCAGGTCCAAAGTGCTTGATTTATAATGAAAATTTTAGATGATATCTTTTTTGTAGGTTGAGCAAGGAAATTAGACAGAAAAGAAGGAATTTTAAAAAAAATTACACCTGCGGAAGAGTGGTGTACTAATTAATTCATGAGAGCAGCAAAATTCGTTTTCACCAGATTAAGATATCATTCAGGAGATTGGGATACCGATTTGCGCATGCCATCCAACGTGCTCAATTCACTGATCGAGTACACAACGATCCCAGTTGAGGCACAAGAACAGATCGTTGATCTGAGTAGTCAGGATATATTTTCTGCTCCTTTTTGTTATCTCAGCGGACATAAACTGCTACAATTTGATGCCGCCGAAAACGCCAACTTTATCAAGTATGTAGAGAATGGGGGCTTTGTTTTTGTGGATGATTGCAACCACGATATAGACGGACTCTTCGCAAAATCCTTCGAAGCGCAGATGCAAAAAAGTTTTGGAGCGAACCGATTAAAAAAGATCCCCAATAACCACGCGATCTATCATTCTTTTTTTTCTTTTGAAAAAGGACCGCCCAGTACGGGATTTGAATTAAACGGCTGGGGCGATGATCTGATTCATGATTATTTGAAAGCCATTGAAGTAAATGGCAGGATCGCTGTCTTATATAGTAATAAGGATTACGGCTGCGAGTGGGATTATGATTTTCGCAACAAGCGCTTCTTATCGGAAGACAATACCAAATTCGCAGTGAATATTATCGTGTATGCGATGGGCGCATAAGAGCTCACCTAACTTCAATCGTACTTATCGAACCTGATTCACTTGGAATCAAATTCAATATAAATGATGGATCGAGTCCTTCTTCCTTGCTATGCGAAACATAGAGGATGGCAGAACTACTCTCCCTTGCGATCTGCTGAATCATTCCAATGATCAATGCCGCGCCTGCATCATCTAAACTAGCGGTGGGTTCATCTAAAATTAAAAGAGGTGGATGCTTCACCATCGCCCTAGCGATTAATACCATTCGCTGTTGGGCCTGTGGCAAAAACTGGATGGGCTTATTTCTCAGTTCGTATAGTCCCAAAAAATGTAACCATTCTCCTGCCAGGCGCAGTTGCTGGTCGGACGGAACAATGTACAAACCGATCGAATCATTAAATCCGGAGACGATCATTTTCTCAATACTATCGAGTCGGCTAAAGTGCAGGATGATGGACGAGTTGAAATAGCCAATATTTTTTTTGACATCCCAAACGGTTTCGCCAGAGCCTTTCTTGCGACCAAATAAATACAGTTCCTGTCCATATCCCTTGGGATTGTCGCCACTGATCAACGAAAGCAAAGTGGATTTGCCCGAACCATTCGGACCCACTAATTGCCAAAACTCACCCTGTTGGATGGTCCATTCAATATTTTGAACGATGGGCTTTTCGTCGTAGGAAACGGAAACGCCTTTCATCTCTACCAAATTCCCTTGCAGGGGTGGATAAGGTTTGATGGGCTGAGGTAGGGGCAATTGATTTCCTTTTTCTTCCCGTTCATTGAGCCACTGATTCCAGCGGTCTTGACTTTCAAATTCGATCAGTTGATTTTTATCGAACACCATCCATCGGTTTAAAAACGGCAACGCGTCTTTCCTGCGATGCAATAATTGGATCACTGGTTTGGTCTGGGCAATCAAGCAAACTGTTTCGCAGATCGCTGCCTGTCCAGCGATATCGATATGGTCGTACAATTCATCAAGTAGAAAAAAATCGGCCTTCTGAAATATGAGTTGATTTAAAAGCGCTCGTTTTTGTTCCCCGCTCGACATATGGTGGAGCGGCCTCCGATACTCCGATTCGATGGCAGCTCCGCCATGCAAAAATTCTTCCTCCAGAAATAGTTTCAGTGATCGGTCTGAGAAAACAGCAGGTTGTAGGGATGGCAGATCAAGCCCCGGTAATAAAATCTTTCCAGCGAGCAAAGATTCTATAAGGGTATTACTATCAGATGCTTGTGTGAGATAAATGCCTTGATGCTGCAATGAAATCATCCTGCAAATTAAACAAGAATGCTGAAAACAGATTTAAAGCAATAGTTTCGCCGCTTATTTAAAATCCTACCCGGGTAAAATCTCTGGGTAAGATCACAAGCAAGAGTTATGAAAAGAATTGAACGTTACCGTAAACTGATGGGGGTGGAAGAGAATGCCGCTTTACAGGAATTGAAAACCATGTATCGGACATTGATGAAGGATTGGCATCCCGACAAGTTTCACGACAACCACGAAAAAAGACTGGAAGCCGAAGACAAGAGCAAGAAGATCATTGAAGCATACCATTTCTTAGTAAGCATCGCTCCTGAAACCAGGGAGCAGTTAAAAGCAGCTTATGAGGAAACTACTTCAAAAGCTTCGATCGACGATTTCGAATACAAGTCAGAGATCCTTAGGGTCACTTTCTCCGATGGGGTGATCTACGAATACTTTGGAGTACCCAAAGCCATCTATGTGAAATTGGTGAACGCTGAAACGCCTGGTCGTTTCGCTCGTAGACATATTTACGATACCTACTTATATAGAAGTACCACCAAACAAGTTACTCCAGAATAATATTAGTCTTTAGCGGGTTCAACCAATAGGAAATCTAGGTACGCCAGGTTGGACCCCTTATTGTATTTCAAAGTGAGTAGGTTTTTGCCCGCCTTTGGAAATACAATTTCGCCCACCGTAGCTTGCGTCCATTTATGAAAGCTCCCGGTATTTTCAGGTAAGACTAAACTGCAAGCTTTGACCCCATTTAACCAAAGTTCAGAATGGTTGTCTTGATAACCATATACGGTAATGATCCGGTACTTGCCCGGCTTGTTCACTTGAATGGTGTAGTTGGTCCATTCTCCATCCGATTCCCACCCGAGATATAATTGGTTCACTTTGGGATCTACTTTATTGGGATGGTTGAAATCGGCCCAGTCTTTCGTGTAGGAAATATCCACTCCCTCATTTTCTCGGAAGAAGGCGATGTATTCAGAAACACCCGGGCGCAAGTGACTCCCATAATCATGAACCTCATGATTTAGTTTCGCCCCCTCATTCTCTGCTGTGGAATCATGGTAAGCCACTCCTTCACCGCCCAGATCATAATAAGCCAATTCCACCCTTCCCGGAACCTGTTGGGCACCAGCTTTATAGTACTTATCCTTAAATGGCTTTCCCTTATAACCTTTAGGAATTTGCGCAATCACCTGACTTAGCAGCGATAAAAAGCTAATAATAATAATCAATAAACCTTTGTAATTAATTGATTTCATGATAGTTATTTTAATTTATTCATCCGAATCAACGATGGTACCATAGTCTATCAACAATTCCTCACCACAAGCAATATCCCTGGTGGTTTCAAAATAAACCCCATCATTTACACTGATAATATTGGGTTGATCGGCGTGATTCAGGAATATAACGATGTCGAGTTTCTTAAAACCATAGTCGGGCAGGTAATAATGGTCCTCATCGAAGAGACAATGTGTTTCAACTAGGTTCTTGGAATGTGCGGGTAAGGCATCTACTTCCGACCTGCTCACTTTGATCCATTCCCCAGATTCTTTGGAGAATATATCCTTGGTTCCTTTAGGGATATCCCTAATCGCGAACACCCCAATCCCATGAATGGGCGATGGTTGTATCATTGCATACGTTGAAAGATGTAACTCATTCATTAACTGTATTTTATCCATCCTATTGAAACTTTTATTATAAACTAAAAATTACCAAATTCCATATTCTCAGCCCTTTTTCCCTGATTTTTGCTATGTTGATAACCCAATCTACGGTCAAACTGACATTATAGCAGGGCTATTTTCAAAATTATTCAATTTATTATCTAATCATATCATTATCAATAATTTATAATAGTATAACTCAACTTAAATTATCAAATTTGTAATAACCCAGCTTTATAAAGAGTATTCACTGGTTTATTGTCCCAGAACAGTTCAAAGTCTTCTAATCCCCCAGTTTCATAGTCAGCTTTTACGGCTTGCAAACTCCAAAGTTGCGGATTCGAGATCTTCAGTTCCCGAAGAATCTTGACCAACCATGCTCCCTTTTCGGGGTCTACGCTGATGCTATGGGTGCTCTTGGCTGTTTGGAAATTGATCGACAAAACCTCCCAGCTGCTCCCCTTTTTCGACTTTTGAACCACTTCGGTCTGGGGTTCCTTGCCCAACCAAACCACTTTAATATTGGAATTCGGAGCAATTACGGGCTCCTCGATAGCCCTTTTAATGAAGTCTGGGGCTACCGTTGTCTTGGGTATTTTGAACTCAAACCAGTCCTTCAATGGAAAATCGAGGCAGGTTCCGTGCATATAATTGAGTAGTGCTTTCTTCAATCCGAACCCAAAACTCTCGTGATCGGCACCCGTTGGATCGTCGTGTTGGATGTCGTTATTGGCAAAAGTTCCTACTATGTTCGACTGTTTTCTGACCTGGTATTTGTCGGGATTTAGGCCAACCGGACTATGCGCGGTCATGGTAAACAAGTGCCAAAAAGCAGATTGAAGCACCCCAGTTTCGAACAATTGTCGCACCATTTCGAGTGAATCGATGGTCTCTTGTTCGGTCTGTGTAGGGAATCCATACATCAAATAAGCGTGCACCATAATGCCCGATTCGGTGAAATGTTTGCATACTTTGGCCACCTGAGAAACGGTAATTCCCTTGTCGATCAGCTTCAATAATCGGTCAGACGCTACCTCCAATCCCCCACTTACGGCAATGCAACCAGCGGCTTTTAGGAGCAGGCAAAGGTCTAAAGTGAAGCTCTTTTCGAAACGCACGTTGGTCCACCAGCTCACCACTAAACCCCTCCGAATGATCTCGATAGCCAGTGCTTTCATCAAGGAAGGCGGGGCAGCTTCGTCTACAAAATGGAAGCCGTTCTGCCCTGTTTGGGCGATCATTTCCTCCATCCGATCAACCAACAGGGAGGCCGCGATGGGTTCATAATTTTTGATATAGTCGAGCGAAATATCACAAAAAGTGCATTTCCCCCAGTAACATCCATGGGCCATAGTGAGCTTATTCCATCGCCCATCGCTCCATAAACTGTGCATGGGATTCATCACTTCAATAGCCGAAATGTATTTATCCAACAGTAGATCGCTATAATCTGGCGTACCCACCTGCCCCTGTTTATAATCAGCACATTTGCTATTATCTATATAAACGACTTTCTTATTGATGAGGGTAAATGCTCTTTTCAGATCTTCAATTGCACGCTTCCCATTCAGGTATTCCCAGAGTACTTCTAAGGGTGCTTCCCCATCATCGAGGGTAATAAAATCGTAGAATTCAAATACGCGGGGATCACTTAGCGACCGCAATTCAGTGTTGGCGAACCCACCTCCCATGGCCACTTTGGCGTTGGGATAATTTTTCCTGATCCATTGTCCGCAGCGTAAAGAAGTGTACAAATTACCAGGGAAAGGAACCGAAATGGCAACCATGCCCGGCTGAACGACAGCCATTTTTTGCTCAAGAATTTCGATCAGGATGGTATCTAAATAAGTGAGGGGCTTTTGTAATGCAGCATATAATTGATCAAAACTGTTGGCTGATCTTCCCAAGCTTTCTGCATACCTGCTAAAGCCAAAATGTTCATCCACTGTTTCTTTGATCAGGTCACTCAGGTCTTCGAGATACATGGTGGCTAAATATTTAGCCCGGTCCTGTGTACCCATCGAACCAAAAGCCCATTTCAAATCATCGGCCTGTGCAAACCTGCTTGCTTCAGGAAGGAATCCCCTCTTACTAATTAAATGTGCGAGTGTATTTAGTTTGCCCTGTAGAAATAAGATCACATCGTTGATGGTTCGGATATAATCTTCTTTCATGCACAGGATCCGCTTGATATTGGGCGAATGATCCTGCTGTTTCTTTTCAATTTCTGCAAAGAGTTTTTCTAACCCATTTTTAGAGAACACCGCTAGCGTTACTTCAATGCCAAGATCGGCATGTGAGGCAGGAATTTTTTTAGTATTAAAGAACCCCTTCAAATAAGCCGTTGCCGGATAAGGGGTATTGAGTTGTGTAAAGGGAGGTGTTATCAGAAATATAGGTGCCTGCATTGTTTGTTTTATCAAACAAATGTAAGATTTAGCAATCGCGCCTTTCCCATAATTTTTCAGGCTCTGCGTTACTCTATTAGTTGGAAAAGAAATTGGGGATACCAACTCAGAGGAAAAAATGAGAACTCCTACTTATGCGATTCCAGCCTAGGGATTGCTGGTGGTGGAAGGAAATTAGTTTTTGTACAACTCCTTCCAGGCATTTTCAAATTCGTCTCCGGTTTTCCATTTTGGCTGAACAGGATTGTCAGCAATATTTTTCGCAGCAAGGATATAACTGTTGATAAATTTCATGGCATAATTGAGATTGAAATTGCCTACTTCATCGCTCAACTGATGGTATCGATTGAGAATAGTTGGACCAAAATCTTTCATCCCCAAACTATAAGTGGGTGCCGGAATTCCTTTTTCAGCAAGCGGCAAATTATCGCTACCATAGAATAATTTCCCTTGTATCGGATCTGGCAAAATTGATAAGCCGAAAGCAGTGCATGCTTTTCTAATATCTTCATCAGCAGTAGTCCTATCCAATCCTACTAACGTAATGGCAGTTGTATCATTATAGCTGGCGTTATCAATGTTCAAATTATATATTATCCTTTTAAGTGGAATTGGGGGATGTAAAGCAAAATATTTACTTCCTACCAAACCCATTTCTTCAGCAGAATAAGTAATGAAGAGGATGGAGCGCTTTGTGGGATGCTTTGCAAAATACCTCGCTGCGTCTATTACAGCAGCTGTGCCAATGGCGTTGTCTCTTGCACCATTATAAATATTATCTAATTTTCCTTCTTCCATTTTGGGTTCTGCAGCAACCCCAATATGATCATAATGAGAGGACAATATAATGAATTCATTTTTTAGAATCGAATCGGTTCCTTCTATCCAGCCCATCACATTTTTAGCGGGAACCAAATTGGTATTCTTGCCATTGATGCGAACCTCTTCCTCAATTTTTACTTTAAAAGGCTGAAAATAATCTACAATGCCATCCACTTCTTTTAATCCAAAACTTCTAAAAGCCTCACTGATGTACCTGGCAGCCACATTAATTTCTGGATCGATGGTATTCCTACCCTTCAATTCATCAGATGCCAAAAAACGCAGAGGTGCCAACGCGATTTTTGGGGAATTGAACTCTGCAATTTCTGCAGAGACTGTTGATTGTGCTGAAACACTAAGGATACAATAACAAAATAGCAAGCTGCAAAGTAATTGTTTCATCATATCCCAAATTTAATTGAAAGTAATTATAATCTGGTTTAAATGAAAACCATTTAAATTTGATACAATTAAAATCGTTTACATGAAAAAAGCCCTCCTTTTTATCTCATTCACTTTAATAACCACTAGCATTATGTTTGCACAAAAAGCTGAAAATAAAGTTTTAAGGCATGTAGTGATGTTTGGATGGAAAGCAGGAACAGATAGTAATTCCATCAATAATATTGTAACTGCTTTTAAAGCTTTACCAAGTAAAATCGATTTAATTAAGGGTTTTGAATACGGAACAAATAATAGTCCAGAAAAATTAACCAATGGATTAACACATTGCTTCTTACTCAGTTTTAAAAGTGAAGCCGATCGCGACGCATACCTGATTCATCCAGACCATAAAGCATTTGGTGCGCAACTGAAACCGAAGCCCGACTATATAACGGTTTTAGACTACTGGGCAACTAAATAAAGATCTGATCAACTGAAATAAAAATGCCCCCATTAAGTGTCTAACTTTTTGGGGGCAGTCCAAACGGTGGCATTTTTATTATTTATTTTTTGATTTCTTTGACCCTTACTCCTTTGGCATCAAACATCCCCATCAAACTGCCTTTCACATTGTCTGCATCAACAGGTTCTAAAGGAAGATTTAAATCATAACCAGCAGCTGTAAAAAACACCGTAATGGTTTTAGTGCCTTCTTCTACATTACTGATCTTAGATATTTCTGTGCCAGTTGTATCCTGAACTACACCTGTAAACTTTCCATCTTTCTTTTCAATTACAAAGATCATAGTAGCATCACCTTGTGGTGTGCCAAAAATGGTTACTTTCCACTTTCCAGGAAAGTACTCATCGTTGGTTTGTGCTTTGGCGTTAAAACTGAGGCAAAGGCCTAGAACTAGTGTAAGAAGAATACTTAATTTTTTCATTGATAATAAATTGTTGTGATTTTATGGATAAGAATAAAAAGATACAAATATTTGGTGATTCCTAGGATTATCAATCGATTATTTCAATTTCTGTTTAAGAAAACTAATGACTTTGTTTCTCACATCTTCCACATCAAACATCGTCCCATAATGTGGCGCAGCTTTTACAATGATCAATTCATTTTGAACGCCCACGGCATTTAACCAGGCACTCAATAATTTTGATTGCTTGGGATCTACGCTTTGATCTTTCTCACCTTGAATGATTAAAAAGGGAGGATCGTTTTTGTCAACATAGGTAATTGGACTAGCAATCTTAGCTAAATCAGGGCGAGTCAACGGTGCAGCACCCAATAAAATGCTTTCAGGAGATTTTACATCTTCAGCGCCTGGAAATAAAACCAACTCAGCAGGACCATAAAAATCAACTACCGCTTTGATATTAAATGCAGTGCTACTACCCTTCATGAAAAAATTAGCCACATTATTATTCTTAGACAAGCCCACCATATTGGCTAAATGTCCACCTGCAGAGAATCCCATTACTGCAAAACGTTTGGTATCAAAACCATATTTATCTGCGTTATCATATAGAAATGAAATGGCCCGATTACAGTCTTGCAAATTCGCCGGGAAAATCGCTTCTGTACTAAATCGATAGTCGATCGAAGCAATGGCAATACCACTATTCACAATTTCTGCCAAGGTCTTGGTCATATAACCCATATCTGCATACTTATCATTACTCAACCAGGCACCGCCATGGATCAAAACCACAAGTGGAATTTTTCCTGTTGCATTTTTGGGAATGTACAGGTCTAATAAATGCTTTTGATGGGTATCGTTATTATAGGGGATGTTTCCTTTCAGTACAGTTCCTTCTGGAAAGAATTGAATATTTGGGTTTGATTGACTGTAGCCAAGTAATGAACTGCAGAACATGCAAATGGCAAGAAGGGTTTTCTTCATATGGAATCGTTTATGGTTTATCGAACAATTAAGATAGGTAGAATTCAATAAAATAGTCTTTGCTAACTTGAAATATCCATTAAATATTGCCATCTTTGATAGTATCAAATGATACTATCATGAAACCGCCCTATAACATTACCCGAGCAATTTCATCATTGATGGTTTGATAAAAGAACTACCCATTATCGTTTTTAAATACGCAAAATAAGTTCCATATTATTTAGGCGAATAACCTCCCACTAATTGATTCAAGAAATCAACTGTTTTAGTTTTTGAAGGCAATCCGCCAAACATGGCAGCTATTGTAAAATTCTTATTCAATATGATCACCCTTGGGATTGAAATCACATTATAATCGTTCAATAACGACCGATCAATAATCATTTGTGTACCCTGCATATTATTCTTGGAGATATAGTTCTTCCATTTTTGTTTGTCATCCTCAATGGATAAGCTGATAAATTCAATTTCTTTATTTTGGGCGAACTTTTTTCTCAATTTCTCGAGCTGAGGTAATTCTTCAATACATGGTCCGCACCAGGTGGCCCAGATGTCGATATAAATAACCTTACCCTTAAGACTCGACAATTTAACTGGCTTACCTGCCCTATTTGTTAGTGTTAAGTCTTTTGCTTGATCGCCATTGGTAAGTCCTAATTTTTTATCATATGTATTGATTATTGCAGTACGATAATCGAGCGTTTGAATGGAATCAATAGCAGGTTTCAAAGCAAGTATCTCTTGCTTATTTTCAAGTTCTTGCAGCTTATCGAACAAGTCACAGGCTCTAATAAACTCTTGGATCTTTCTATTCTTTTTAATTTCTGGTATAGCTTTTTGATTAACAGCAATCATATCCCGAAAGACAACTAATTTCAAATAAGTTGGATCTACATAATCACTTAAATGCTTAACAATATAAGGAGTAGTTATTTTTTGAACACTATCCATAAAATCAGGAATCGTTTCCTTTTTAACTGGGTATTTCCACAAGAAGTAAGTTGGTATATGCCATAGGCTATTCGCAAGGTCGGCATGAATTCGTACTTCCTCATTCCGATAAAATTCTTTTGTTAAATGCTGGTAACTATCTAATGTTTTCTTTCTTTCGCTGGCAATCACAAGAACCGTATCAATCGTTGCTTGTATGTTATTTTTGATATGATCGCCGGCATTCAAAAACGATCCGCCTTTGGGGAATGGCGTTGATTCTAGGTATTGATTTGCCGCAATACTTGCAGCACTATTTCCAGCGAAATGCGCTTTTTCAGGTGCCATATAATCTAGCGTAACTAATAGTATATCACCAGGAGATAAGTAAAGAATATTTCTTCCGATCCTGAAATAATTGGGGGCTGTTAAATGAAATGAAACTGAGAATTTGCCTGCGCTATCTGGGATAAATGTTCTTTCTAAATTGGGCAGACTTAATTCTCTAATTTCAGACAAATCTTCCACCTGCATTTGATTATGAAAATTCAAAATTGTGCCGCTTAATAATACTTTCTGAGCACTTAGATTGATTGAAACAAAACAGATAGTTGCAATAATTAGATATTTCATAAGGCAGTTTAATGATTCATTGAGATATTAAAGTACTGAGAACCAATTAAAGTTATTGTTAAAGTGTATTGACAAGATTATATTCGAATTCCACTGCATTCAAAATATTTCAAGTATATTCATTTCACAAAAAATCAGCAAATGGAAAAGCGTTTATTCGAATTAAGATTTCATGGAAAGGGAATGGAATATTTCAAAATCATAATAGTCAACTTAATTCTTTGCATTATTACACTTGGCTTTTATTATCCATGGGCCAAAGCAAAAACGCTTAACTATCTGTATAGTCAAACTAGTTTTGAGAATCAGCCATTTGTATTCACTGGAACTGGGAATGAAATGTTTAAAGGTTTTATCAAAGCATTTATTTTTATTGCGCTTCTTTATGCAGCAGTGTTTTCTTCAGTTTTTCTGGGCTCAGGCGGGTTTGTACAAATTACCATATTAGTTATCTATTTAATTTTCATCGCAATAATTCCTTTAATACTGCATGGATCTTATCGTTACAGAATGGCTAAAACACAATGGAGCGGGATTCGTTTTGGCTACTCTGGCAATAGATCTGAATTAGTGAAACTGTTTTTTCGCGATTTGTTTTTCACCATAATTACATTTGGTATATATGGTGCATGGTTCGCCATGAATTTAAGAAATTATATTCTTGGTCATGTACAAATGGGAAACGCGAAATTTAAATATAATGGTAATGGAGTGGACTATTTTGTTTTGAATCTGAAGGGGTACTTATTAAGCATTGTTACACTGGGGATCTATATCTTCTGGTGGCAAAAAGATCTATTTGATTATTATGTTAATAATTTAAGCCTTTCAGATGATGAAGGAAATATGTATTGCAAATCATCCGCAACAGGCGGCGAATTTGCAGGATTATTGATTGTAAATTTCTTGATTATTGTATTTACGCTAGGTTTAGGTTACGCCTGGGTTGCCACACGCACGCTTGAATTTGTAATGAACCATATTCTTCTTAAAGGGGATATTGATTTTGAAAAACTGATTCAAACTCAAACAGATTATTCTGATGCAACGGCTACGGATATGGCAGATGTTTTTGACTTTGGTTTTATAATATGATAAATCAACTTTCTGTATTATTTTATGATGGGAATAGGTCCTTGCCAAGAAAGGCAAGGATTGAGATAAGTGATCAAAATATTTATCTGTTTGATGAAGATGGGGACCAATTTGACAAAGGCATTATTTTTCCATTCAACAAATGCAGGCATAGTTTTTTAGAAAATAAACTATTTGTTTATTTAGATACAAGCCCCTCTCCTTATTTTGTCATTGATCAATCAAATCCTTTCTATGAGGAGTTGTCAAAGAAATTTCGTCACCAAACTTTCCTCGGATGGTATGGAAAGCTCTTGCAACAAAAATGGATAACCCTATGCCTTGTCTTGATTATAATAATCAGTGCATTTTACTTTATTCTAACGGGAATATTACCTGCTGCCACTGTTAGACTTATAAGTATAACTCAGGAATCTTCTTTAGGTGAAAAAATTTATCGATCGATCCTAACTGAAAGTAAAGTTGATTCAACTGCAACAATTCAGGCACAACATTTTGCTGATCAGCTAAAACTAAGCAACAAATATAAAATCAGCGTAACTGTTGTCAAGGAAGATGAAATTAATGCCTATGCATTACCTGGAGGGCATATTCTAATCAATTCAGGCTTATTGAAAATCATGAATCATCCTGAAGAATTAGTTGCCTTATTAGGTCATGAATCTACTCATATTAATAAGCGGCATAGCCTTAAGGGATTGATCTCAAAAATGGGATTATCCCTGTTTCAAACAATCGCATTGAGTGGTATGGGTGGAGTTGGTGACTTGATTTTAAAGAATGCAAGTGACCTTCAACAATTAAGCTTTTCAAGGAGCTTAGAACAAGAAGCAGATTCTGATGGAATGAAATTAATGCTAGAAAACAAAGTAGACCCTGCTGGTATGAAAGACCTTCTTACACATCTGCAACAATCAGTTAAAACCTCTTTTCCAAACCTTTCCTTTATAAGTACCCATCCACTTACACAAGAACGAATTGATGATGCAATTAAATTATTGCAAAAACACAAGAATGCTGCAATTCAAAAGCAGCCAGAATTAGATCAAATATGGGGATTACTCAAAAAGAGATCCCCAAAAGCTCATTAATAGTTGCTCTGCTGCAATTTGAATTTGTGAACTATTCTTTTATTTAACTTTATTGGATATGAAAAGATTACTGTTATTGATCTTACCGCTTTCTTTAGCCTGTCAACCTCATTCAAGTACTACTGATGCCAATAAAATAGATTCAAACACTTCAACCCTAACCAATACAAAGACTGGTGAAGTTGATACCAGTAAGAAAATCAATCTTGAATATTTAGATTGGAAACTGGCAACAATCAATAACCAGATTCCTGTATTTTGCAAAAAAGCAGGATTGATAGAATTACTGGGAAGACCTGATAGTTTGGTGACTCCGAACATGAATGACATTTGCGTATCCTTCTTCGAAAAGGATTTAAAATTCTTGTACTACGGAGAAAGCCAGTTTGAAACTTCTGGAGATAGTGCTGTAATAAGTTCCATCCATTTTGATAACAATAGTAAAATCAAGCTGAATAATGGAACCCTAGTTTTAGATAATACAATGACTCTAACCAAATTAGCAAACCTATATCCGAATGCCGTACAATTGAAAGAAGAAGCAACGATTGATAATGGGGAAAAGGTAATTCTTGTTCGTATAGCCTGTTCAAAAATACTGAGTGACGATAGTTGGGTTCTATTATTTAAAGACGGGAAATTAATTAGGCTGGATTATTGGATGCCTTGTTAACAATGACCCTGTATTAAGAAATATTTATTTAATCACACAGTTGCATTTTCTGCAGCAATTTTTTTAATGAGCACTACCATTCCTTTGTAAGTTTCTTTCATCAATGAAAATGTGGGCATAGGCAAACTGAAAGTATCAGAAATTTCATATCCCATTTTCTGGTAAAAATTAATTGCCCCCAGACTGCTATCCATGGCTTTTAAGAACAGGATTTTTTTATTCATTGATCTTGCAGTATCCAGTGCAAGGTCCATCATTCTTTTTCCCAGTCCCCTGCCTTTCATTTTATGTAAGAGATAAATTCGTTCAATTTCTAATGCTTCTGTAAGATCATACCCGGATATTTTCCCTGCCAAAACTAATTTCAAATATCCAACAGGTTCAGCATCTTCCTGAACAATATAATAAGCTATATTTTGATCTGAGAGTTCTTCTTGTATTTTATCTTCAGCATAAGCATATTCATGCATATACCAATCGGCTCCTCCCTCATGCCATAAGTATAAATAGTTCTCTTGATATATTGCAACAGCGAGTTTTGACAGGGTTCCGCTATCTGAAATAGTAGCTTGAGTGATTGTGATCATGTCCAAAATTAAACTATTATTGAAAAGGATTACCTGCGGTGTTATAAATGGAAGGTTTTCTACTAAATAAATAGAATAGTACCTCTCGGTCAATTCATGTTTTCAAAATCGGATTTAAAAAAGATTAAAATTGCGACCCACTTTAAATGATACAATTACTTCATTTTGAAACTAGAGGATTCTTTTGTTTGTTCCTTAATATGAGTACTATTTTTTTTATGATATATCAAAAAAAAATATTAGTTTCCTATAAGAGTTTAAATGAGTGATTTGCAAGAATGCAGCTTTACACAATTGCATTTACCAAAATTTATCAATAATTAATAAAATGAAGGCAAAATCGATCAAAGGGACCTCAGTTGCGGAAATTAGCATTGCTTTGGAAAATAGTAAAGCAGATGGTTATCAACCAACATTAGCCATCGTTTTTCTCTCCAAAAAACAAGACCACTTTACCATTTGCAAGGTACTAAGTGATGCTGGTATCGCCATTTTCGGTGCTTCTACCAATGGTGAATTTATTGATGAAGAAATACTTAGTGAATCTGTAGCAATACTATTACTTGATATTAAACAAGAACATTTCACAATACTCTTTGACGAATTCCCAGAAAAAGATTATCGCAAAAAATCAGCCGCAATAGCCAAAAAAGCTTTAGGAAAATTTTCCAACCCGGCCTTTCTCATTTCTTGTAGTCATACTGAAACAGATGCTGAACAATTACTTTTCGGATTTGAAGACATCATTGGCAAAAATGTGAATGTATATGGCGGAGCCGCTGGGGATGATTACACTTTTTTAGAGCAATTTGTTTTTACAAATGGTAAAGACAGTAAAAGAGGCATGGTGGTATTAGCATTAGATGAAGATAAAATTAAGATCAAAGGACGAGCCACCTGTGGTTGGAATGCTGTAGGAACGATTAGAACCGTTACAAAAAGCGAAGGCAATCACGTATTTACGGTAGACCATATTCCAGTACTTGACATGACTGCAAAATATGGTGGCATACAAAATGTTTCACCTGATAATGAGAACCTGATATTCGAAATTGCCAGCACTTTCCCTTTGCAATTGCAAAGAGAGAAAGGAGATCCTATTATGCGCCCAGGCCTCATAATCGACTGGACTGATCATTCCTTTTACTGCAGTGGATCGGTGCCACAGGGTTCTAAAGTACGTTTTTCATTGCCCCCGGATTTTGATGTAGTAGATAAAGTGATTAGTAGTTGTGAAGAATTAAAAGCAACTGATATGCCTGAAGCAGATGCCCTGATCATTTTTAGTTGTGCTGGAAGGCAGGTGGCACTTGGCCCAATGATCAGACAAGAAATTGAAGGATTAAAAAATATATGGAATGTACCTCTGGCTGGTTTTTTTTCAAATTCAGAGATAGCTAGGGCCAATGGAGGAAATTTAGAAATGCATAGTCTCACCAATTGTTGCGTGGTTCTTAAAGAAAAATAAAATGAATCAACACCTCCAAAATATATTGAACTTTATACGGCTCGATAAAAACTTATCGGATGAAGAAAAAAATACGCTCACAAAATCATTAGACAACGCTAACAAAGAATTAGAGCTAACTACATTTAAATTAGATCGAACTGAAAAAATAAAACGTACAACTGCTATCCTTTTAGAAGAAACCATTGAAGAACTGGAGCAAAAACAAAAAGCTGTTATAGCTCAGAATAGAGAACTCGAAATAGAAGCCTCCTTAGAAAAAGTTCGTTCGCGGACTTCGGCAATGCAAAAAAGTGAGGAGTTGGGAGATGTAGCAGAAATTTTATTTAAGCAAATACAAGAATTGGGAATTCATGCTTGGTCAACCGGTTTTAATATTTGGCAAGAAGGTAATGAGTCTTACATCGATTGGATCACCAGTCCTACTGGCGGATTCGTTGACCCATATACTGTAGACCTTACAACGCATGCCTTTTTTCGTGAAATCAGTGATGCAAAAAAAAGTGGTACAGACTTTCAAGTATTCGAAATATCCGGTGAGCCACTAGCCGAAACTTATGAACTGCTCATGGGCTTTGGGCCCAAACAATTTGAAGGATTCAAGGCTTCTGGCTTTTCATTTCCTACGCATCAATTTAATCATTATGTTTTTGGTACACAAGTAGGTTTGATGTTTATCACACCTGAACCTCATCCAGAGGATTGGGATATTTTCAAAAGATTCGGGAAAGTTTTTGAGCAGACTTATACCCGCTTCCTCGATCTACAAAAAGCAGAGGCTCAGGCAAAAGAAGCAAAGATCGAAGCTGCACTAGAAAGAGTAAGAAGCAAAACAATGGCGATGCATAACAGCCAGGACGTGGGAGATACTGTTGCTTTGATGTTTGAAGAGTTGGTAAAACTCAAAGTGAAAACAAATCGTTGTGGAATACTTATTTTAAGTAATTCGATGATAGCTGAAGTGTGGACTGCAAAATCAAATCCCAATGGAAAGGCTTCATTGATCATTGGCAAGTTAGACTTAACAATGCATCCATTGTTACAAGGCTTTTACCATGCTTGGGAAAATAAGGAATCTGTATTCACCTATCCAATGATTGGCGATGATTTAATATCGTATTACCAGGCAATAAACAATACAAAGTATTATCCAACTCTATTTGATTTGAATGCATTGCCATCAAAGGAATTTCATACTGACTTCTATTTTGCCGAAGGTTCAATTTTTTCATTCACTGATGAATTACTAACTGAAGAAGCCAACATTATTTTTAAGCGATTTGCAGGTGTGTTTGGACAGACATACAGACGATATCTCGATCTTCAAAAAGCCGAAGCACAGGCTAGAGAAGCACAAATAGAGGCAGCATTAGAGCGAGTAAGAAGTAAAGCAAATGCGATGAGCACATCTCCCGAATTAAAAGAAGTGGCACTGGAGTTAAGAAAACAGTTGGGATTACTGGGGCAAAAAGACCTGGAAGTTTGTGCCATTCATTTATATGATGATGAAAATTCTTTTGAGTCCTGGAGTGCTATGAAGATACCAAACAAAGCTGGCGGCATTTTGCAAACGCAGGCCCGCTTTCCAAATAAAGGCATTCGCATTGTTGATGAGATGATGCAACAATATAAAAAAGGCAGCAGGGACTATGTATTGGTAAATGAAAAAGAAAAAAAAGTTGAATGGTTGGAAGTATTGAAAGCGCATTCAACAGATCAGCACGCAATGATCATGCAGTCTATTGGCAAATTACCATTGAAAAACCTAAAAGCATATTGGTCTATTGCTGATTTTTCAGGCGGTGCATTGGTAATGGTTACTTATACTGAACCCGATGCCCCATCCAGGAATTTACTACGCCGCTCAGCCAATGTTTTTGAGCAGGCTTATATCCGTTTTCTTGATCTTCAAAAAGCAGAAGCACAGGCAAGAGAAGCGCAGATCGAAACTGCATT
>JAPLEO010000121.1 GCA_026391125.1 Bacteroidota bacterium | reverse complement strand
CCATCGCTCCGCATGGCCACCCCTCCTATTCGCAAGCGAACATGAGGGGAACTGAATTTCTCATCTTCCTACCTCACTCCTCACTCCTCACTCCTCACTCCTCATTTCTCATTTCTCACTCATCACTCCTCACTCCTTCTTCTCCTCTCTTCACTTTTATCTTTTATCTTTTATCTGCTTACTTTTTTCTCTTCACTTTTTTCTTTCTTTTGTCTGAACTTTGTCTAAAGAGTAAGAATGGCATTTCGAAAATTTCAGGCAGATCAACTTTTTACTGGCTCTACATTATTAGATAGCTCTAATATATTAGTGACCGATGAAACCGGCCTTGTGATTGAGATAGTTCCGATTGCCGATGCAGGCGAAGACATTCAAAAACTGAGTGGCTGGTTGAGTCCGGGTTTTGTGAATAGTCATTGCCATTTAGAACTAAGTCATATGAAGGGCTTGATTCCCGAGCATACCGGCTTGGTTGATTTTGTGATTTCTATTATTACTCAGCGCCATTTCCCAGAAGAAGAAATTTTGCAAGCCATTGCCGATGCAGAAGATACGATGCTGCAAAATGGAATCGTGGCTGTTGGTGACATTAGCAATAATGCCATCAGCTTTACACAAAAAGCAAAACAAAAATTAGCCTATCATACTTTTTTAGAGCTCAGTGGATTTACACCGCAGGTTACACAATTGCGTTTTGATAAAGGATTAGAATATTATCAGCAGTTTGAACAGATCAATTCATCGAACCATAAGTTGAGTATGGCGCCTCATGCACCTTATTCGGTTTCGCAAGAATTATGGCAATTGTTGCAACCTTATTTCAAAAACAAAACAACTACCCTACACAATCAAGAAACGGAATTTGAAGACGCTTTCTTTTTAAACAAGTCGGGCGATTTTATGCGCCTGTACAATTTCTTACACGTGAACCTTGATTTCTTCTCTGCCACAGGAAAGAGTAGCCTGCAATCAGTTGCTGCTAATTTTAATGGCGCTGCAAAAACTTTATTAGTGCATGATGTTTTTACCAAACAAGAAGATCTTGAATTTATAAAAGCACTTTCTGTAGATCAGCTTAATCAATTTTATTATTGCCTCTGCGTCAATGCCAATCAATATATTAGTAAAGCAATTCCACCGATAGATTTACTTAGAAAAAACAACTGCAACATTTTAGTAGGCACTGATAGTTTAGCCAGCAATCATCAATTGAGTGTTCTTGAAGAACTAAAAACTATCAGCAAACATTTTACAAAGATTCCACTGGAAGATCAACTCCAATGGGCTACGCTCAATGGTGCACAGGCATTAGGCTTTGAACATTTGGGAAGTTTTGAAAAAGGAAAAACACCTGGTGTATTATTAATAGATCAAATCGAAAATAATGCCTTAACAAATGGCAGTAAACCAAAACGCCTTCTATAAATTTAATCTAGTACTTCTTGAATGATAGCAAGACTTTTTATTTCTCCAAAGTCTTGAATATGCAATGACATAAAACTTTGATAAGCTGCTAAAAGCAAACGACGTAAACTTCTATTAAGACTTAATTTTTCTACATCTGCTATTTCTTTACACCGTAAAATGTCTGAAGTAAGTTTTGCTAATTCTCCCTCAATATAATAAGGATGTGCTGGTGCATCTTTGATAAACATCCCTTCTTGCAAATCAAAAAAAGCTGTTGCATCACTGTACTCTCCCAATAATTGAAATCCCAACTCGCTGGCCAATTGCAACGTAAAATATAAAGGCAGGTTAGCAGTAAATGCATCAGAGCCTTTGTCTAACGCTTTCAATGCATCTTCTGTTAAATAAAATAATTCTGGATTTGCTTCGGGTTCTTTTAGCGCATGTTGCAATAGCTCTACGATGTAAGAAGCTACAGTATTTCTTACCACATCAAACAAAACCCTTTCGTACAAATAACTCCACTGATACTCACGTATAAATTGCAAGTGCTTCATGTTGTTTTGATGCACTTCCATTTCTAATAAAGCAGCAGGCTGAAAATAACTGGCCTTGCCCGCAGATGTTTTGCTGCTTTTTCGCACACCCTTTACGATATAACTCTGCACACCAAACAAAGCAGTATACACAGTAGTAATGATACTGGTATCGCCATATTTTACTGTGCGCAGAACTATTCCTCTTGTAGTGTGAACCATTCTTTAAAGTTAAGAGATAAGAGTGAAGAGTGAGATGGGTGTGTTGATAAATCCCTTACTGGAGTATAAATTCATTTTAGTTCATAAACTATGATTTCAAAATTCATACATGTATTTTAAGTGAAATTTTTTCAAATGAAGAGTGGCAAATCCATAACAGTAAAGGGTATTCAAATTGGTCTAATAGAGGAGTCTGGACAAAAATTTATTTCACTTACAGATATGATCAGAGCGAAAGAAGGAGATTTCTTTATATCCGATTGGTTAAGAAACAGGAACACTATTGAGTTTATTGGTATTTGGGAAGTTGTCAATAATCAAAATTTTAATTATGGCGAATTCGCCATAATTAAAAGTCAAGCTGGTTTAAATAGTTTTAAGCTGAGTGTAAAAGAATGGGTTGAAAAAACAAATGCTATCGGCCTTCAGGCAACTGCAGGTAAATACGGAGGTACTTATGCTCATTTTGATATTGCATTTGAATTTGGAATGTGGATTTCGGCAGAGTTTAAAATTTACCTGATCAAGGAGTTTCAAAGATTGAAAGAAAAAGAATCTGACCAAGTCCAAACTGAATGGAATATTCAAAGAATCTTATCAAAAGTTAATTACAAAATTCTGACTGATTCGATTAAAGAAAAAATCATCCCTCAATTACTTAAGCAAAAAGAGGTTACAATTATTTATGCCCTCGAAGCCGATATTTTAAACATGGCCCTTTTTGGAAAGACAGCTAAGCAATGGAAAACTGAAAATGCAAATAAAGAAGGAAATATTAGAGACTGGGCTACACTTGAACAATTAGTAGTCCTTTCAAATTTAGAAAGCATTAATTCAGTATTAATTTATCAAGGTGTACTACAAAAACTTAGATTAATTCAACTAAATTCAATTGCAATTAGTCAAATGAAATCACTGTATAATCATGCACAATTAAAGAATATAAAAAGAATTAGATAAAAATATTCTAGAGGCTTTTTGTATAAGACTATTTAAGGGTGTATAAGCGACTTATTCAACTTAATGATCCCAACTGCATGCATGCCGCGCATGACAAAAAAGGTTAGATCAAACTCAAACCATTTCTTGGCAAAATTGGCATCGTCTTTTGCATAGTGGTGATTGTTTTGAAATAATTCGCCCATTAATACGATTCCCCATGGGGATGTATTTTTAGAATGATCACCATTATCATAATTGCTATAGCCATACTTATGACCACACCAATTCACAACAGCTCCTTGAATCGGACCCATTAAAAAATGTATGGGCAATAATAAAAACCACCAAGGATTTGGGGCAAAATAAATATAGAATGCGGTATAGAAAGCACCGAAAGCAAGACGTGTAATTATATGGTGTCCAAATTTGTCGAGCTTATCCCAAACCGGTAGATAGTCTTTTGTAAACTGCTCTTCTGGTAAATTTTTTCCTGTTAAAAATCCACGAAAAATAATAATCGTATGCTTCATCATATGATACACATCCTTAAAAAAATGCGGAGAGTGTGGATCTTTTTCTGTGTCGCTATACACATGGTGCATCCTGTGCATCACGCCATAGGCGCGGGGTACAAGGTAAGAAGAGCCTTGTACAAACCAGGTACTCACATAAAATACGCGTTCCCAATTTTTACTGATCTCATACATTTTATGTGATGCATATCTGTGCAAAAAAAATGAATGAAAAAACAAGGATAAAAACCAATGTCCTAAGAAGAAAAGAAGGATGGCAAGCATGAGTAATAGGGGGCTTTATTGAAATTAGAATGCAGTCAAGATAGGAGAATTCAAGTCAAAATTCAAAAGTAAAAATTCAAAAAGATGATTTTTTAACCCCGCTCTTCCTGCTTTTGACTTTTGAAATTTGCCTTTTTACTTATCACACAACCCCGGTGAATTGTTTTAAGAACCTAACATCATTCTGAGAATATAGGCGCAAATCGTTCACCTGATATTTCAATTGTGTGATCCTTTCAACACCCATTCCAAATGCAAATCCGGTATATTTATTAGAATCAATTCCAAAATTATCCAACACTTTCGGATGCACCATTCCACTTCCTAAGATCTCTACCCATCCTGTGTGTTTACAAATATTACAACCATCACCACCACAGATCAAACAGCTGATGTCCATCTCTGCACTTGGCTCTGTGAAAGGAAAATAACTCGGACGGAAACGAACTTTCACATCTTTTCCAAACATCTCTTGTACAAAAAAGTACAAAGTCTGTTTCAGATCAGCGAAGCTTACGTTCTCATCAATATACAATCCTTCAACCTGATGAAAGAAGCAGTGTGCTCTTGCTGAAATGGTTTCGTTTCTATAAACTCTACCCGGACAAATTACCCTGATCGGCGGTTTCTGTGTTTCCATCACCCTTGCTTGTACGCTACTCGTATGCGTGCGTAATAACCATGCTGGGTTCTGATTGATATAGAAAGTATCCTGCATATCACGCGCAGGATGGTCTTCTGGTAAATTCATCGCACCGAAATTGTGCCAGTCGTCTTCGATCTCTGGTCCTTCAGCCACCGCAAAACCCAAACGCTGAAAAATAGATACGATCTGATTGCGTACTATATTTAAAGGATGACGAGTACCAACTGCAATATTATCACCTGGTAAGGATAGATCAATCGAATCACCAGCTCCGGCTCCAGTATCAACTGCGTTTTCTTTTAATGTTTCAAACTTGCTTTCTACAAACAATTTAAAATCGTTCAATACCTGTCCGAATGCTTTCTTATGTTCGTTTGGAACAGATTTCATTTCGCCCATGACAGACTTCACCAATCCCTTCGTGCCTAAATATTTGATACGAAATGCTTCTATCAGTTCGGCAGTATTGGCTTCTGCAGCGGCTACTTCCTGCTTGAATTCCTCAATTTTTTGCAATAACGATTCCATTGCGCGAAGATAATGATTGAACGCTAGTTTCCGAGATAGTTCCTTAAACCCTCATTTTCAGGCCTTTTGAGCCCAAAACAGTACAAAAACACAAAAATTCCGCTAATAGCTTGCTTTCTGTACATTTGTGTATGAACTTGAATGATCAGATGGAATACAATACAGACAGAAATTATTTAGGAATGAAGGAATACGGCCGCCACGTACAGAAGATGGTGGAGTATTTATTAACTATAGAGGACCGTGAGAAAAGACAGCAGCAAGCGCAGGCTGTGATTGAATTAATGGGCTTTTTGAATCCACATTTAAAGAACGTAGAAGACTTCAGACATAAATTATGGGACCACTTATTTTTCATCAGCGATTTTAAGCTGGATGTTGATAGTCCGTACCCCATTCCTCAAAAAGAAACCTACAAACAAAAGCCAGATCCGATTCCTTATCCGAAGCGTCATCCTAAATATGCGCACTTGGGTAAGAACCTAGAAGTGGTTATTGATAAGGCTTTGAAAGAAGAAGATCCAGAGAAAAAAGCTGGCTTTGCACATGCCATCGCATATTATATGAAGTTGGCGTACAGCAACTGGCATAAAGAATTGGTACACGACGATTCAATCAGAAGTGAACTCAATAGCATTACTGGTGGAGAATTAGAGTTTAGCAACACACCATATATCAAACACCGCAATCAGAATTTTGAACGCGATGATTATCGTCCGAATAATGGCGGACGTTGGCAGCAAAACTTTAATGGTCGTTCTAATAATAACCGCAACGCTCAAGGTGGTCAGCGCAGTGGCGGAAATAATGGCGGTCGACCAAATAACAATCGCAATACGCAACAAGGCCAAGGTGGTGGTCAGCGAAGCGGTGGTAATAATGGCGGCAGACCAGATTCAAGAGGTGGCCAGTTTAAAAAGAGATATTAAGCAATAAATATTAAATTTAGAAAGCATCGTTTTTCGATGCTTTTTTTATGTGCAGGTTGTTTTTGAAAAACAGATAATTCAATACTATGAGTTCCTTCGAAGTAGTTGGTGGTAATAAATTTCATGGCGAGATCCAGCCACAGGGTGCTAAGAACGAGGCACTGCAAATTATTTCTGCTGTTTTATTAACTGCAGAAAAAGTTACGATTACTAATATCCCATATATTTTAGATGTAAATCTGTTGATCGAATTATTAGAAGATATTGGTGTGAAAACAAATCGCATCTCTCGCGATACTTGTGAATTTCAGGCAGATAATATTGATGTTGATTTTTTGGCCTCAGAAGAATTCAGAAAAAAAGGTGGAAGGCTGCGTGGTAGTGTGATGTTAGCTGGACCAATGTTAGCACGATTCCACAGAGCATACATTCCAAAACCAGGTGGCGATAAAATTGGAAGAAGAAGATTAGATACCCATATCATTGGTTTTGAAAAATTGGGTGCGAAGTTTGAATACGATGATTTGCATAGTTGCTTTAAATTAAGTTCTCCCAGATTGCATGGTTGCTTTATGTGTTTAGATGAACCATCTGTAACGGGTACTGCCAATGTTTTAATGGCGGCAGTTTTAGCAGAAGGAAAAACTACAATATACAATGCAGCATGTGAACCCTATATTCAGCAATTATGCAAAATGCTGAATCGCATGGGTGCAAAGATCAGCGGCATTAGTAGTAATTTATTAGTGGTAGAAGGTGTTGAGAAATTAAGTGGAACAACACATCGTATGTTGCCCGATATGATTGAGATCGGAAGTTTCATTGGCCTCGCTGCTATGACTCAAAGCGAACTCACTATAAAAAATGCTGGCGTTGAACACTTGGGCGTGATTCCAGAAAAATTTCAACAACTCGGCATTAAACTAGAGATCAAAGGCGATGATATTTATGTCCCTGCTCAAGAATCTTACGAGATCCAAACATATATGGATGGTGGCATTCTCACCATCTATGATCACCCATGGCCTGGCTTTACACCAGATCTATTAAGCATAGTTTTAGTAGTTGCCACCCAAGCAATTGGTAGTGTGCTGGTGCATCAGAAAATGTTTGAGAGTAGATTATTCTTTGTAGATAAACTCATCGACATGGGTGCACAAATTATTCTCTGCGATCCACATCGTGCAACTGTAATTGGACTTGGAAGAAAACAAGCATTACGTGGAATTACTATGAGTAGTCCGGATATTAGAGCAGGCCAAGCATTGCTCATTGCTGCATTAAGTGCCGAAGGGAAAAGCATCATTCAAAATATTGAACAGATCGATCGAGGCTATCAATTTATTGATGAACGATTGAGAAATTTAGGTGCGGATATTAAAAGAGTACCACACTAATCATTACAAAATAATGGTTACCGAACCACTCATGATGGATCTTCCATTCTTAGGATTGATCACATAATAGTATGTTCCAACAGGCAATATTTTTCCATTGAATCTTCCATCCCATGGTTTATTGTATCCAATAGAGCTATACACTTTTTGTCCATAGCGATTAAAAATATCTACTGTTGTTCCGGGATAAGATTCTAGATATTGTATTTGCCAAGTATCATTGATGCCATCGCCATTCGGAGAAAATGCATTTGGGATCATGGGCGATTTTAAAACTTTTACAAACAATGTATCAGTTACTGAACAACCACCAATTCCAGTTAATAATAATCGATACGTAATATCATCAACAGGTGATGACATAGGAACACTTGCCGTATCACTGTTTAAAAATTGTGAAGGCGTCCACAAATAACTTAATTGAGTACCATATAGATATTGTGGCGTTAAAGCAACCGTACCACCCTCTAGCACTAATTTCGAATTGCCCATGATTAAAACAGGATAAGGATGTACCACTAATTGTTTGATAGCAGTATCGCTTACACATCCCTGCAGATTGGTAATAAACAATTTGATTTGAAAACTACCTGTATCAATAAAATTCTTGTTAGGATTTTGTATAGATGACATATCGTTATTAGCAAGCTCCCATGTCCAACTATTGAGGGCACTTGTTTTTCCATCACTCAGATCTGTGAACTGAATAACTGTTTTGGTGCAAACGTCTAAACTAGTTGCTGAAAAATCAGCTTTCGGTTGCGGATAAATGGTACTTAATATTTTGGTGGTACTATCTACACAATTATTATTGGTACGAACAACGAGTTGAACAGAATAAGGACCCAGTGCAGAATATTTATGAATCGGATTCATCAGGGTTGAACTTGTGGGATCATTAGGGTCATTGAAATTCCATCGATGACTAAATAATGCATCTGTACCATCAGAAATGCTGCTTGCATTAATAAATTGTCCTCTACCGTCAGGTAAACATATTGATGGCAAACTAAAATCAACTTTCGGAATGAAATTAACATTCAAGGGCTGCAAATTAATAGTACTCACACAACCACTATCTGTAATTACTTTTAAACTAGTTTGGTAAATTTTTGCACTCGCATATACATGAGAGAATGTATCAGGAATGGTTCTTGTAATTCCAGAGCCATCGTCAAAAATCCAAACACGCTGAACGATATTACTAAAATTTGCTACAGAACTATCCGTGAAAAGTATTTGATTCTTTTCGCATAGCGTTGCATTCACAGCCCATTTCGCAACTGGAGAAGGCCAAACAGTGATGGGCTTTGTGACAGAATCTTTGCATCCTTTATCACTTACTTGCAAAAATTGAATATTGAAAGTTCCAGCGCCCGCAATAGCTGGATTGAAAAGTCCAGTTGAAGAATTTATGATACCAGTACCTGAATAAGTATTTGATGCTACTGGAAATCCTGTATACCAAGTTGCTTGAGGAACAATGATCCTCGGACTAGCATCCAAACATATATCGCGGGGTTTTACAAATGTTATTTGCGGACTCCTATTGATTGTTACAATTTTTGTTGCAGTATTCTGACAGCTTGCGGCATTACCAGAAAAGGCAATCAATTTTACGGTATAGGTTTTCGAAGCAGGGTTTGGAAAATTCGTATATCTGGTCGCATAAATTAAACTGTCGATCGGATTTTCATCAGGTGTTTTAACTGTAGGTGCAGTTATAGCATCCCAAACAATATCAAGCCTACTCACTTTTCCAAAATCAACGGTTGAAGTATTCATGATCCTAACTGAATCGTTACTACATAACCCGCTTGCATTCTGAATCACAAAACTTGCCTTAGGTGTTGGACCATTTACAGTAAGTTGTTGAAATAAGGAATCAACACATCCATCTTTACTAGTAACCTTAAGTAGGGTATTATAATAATCTTCTTTTGTAACCAACACTTTTGCATTTTGAGCAGTAGCATCTACAAAAACTGGTTGCTTATTATTATTAGTACCAGGAAAAATTTTCCAGCTCCAAGTAAATTGTGAAGCAGTTCCATCTGCGATTGAAGTAGTATCCGTAAATGTGGCAGTTCCATCTGTAACACAAACTTCAGGTAATATGAATCCAACATTCGGTAATGCATTGATTGTTTTACTAGAGATAGTGGTATCACTTTTGCAACCATTATTCGTTTCAACCATTAAGCGAATCGAGTAATTTCCCCACTTGGTAAATACTTTTCCGAAAGTTGATCCACTAGTTGTGTCTTTTTTAGAACCATCGCCAAAATCCCAATTCCACCGCTTTAAAAAACCAGTATTGGCAGAAGAATTATCTGTAAATAGCACGGTCCGGTTTTCACATTGCACGGATGAAAAATTAAAAGCCGCTGTTGGCAGTGGATTTATTTTTACTAAACGCACAATATCTAAAGTACTAGAAGCAGCAGCAGCAGTACAAGAGTTAGCATCTGAAATATGTTTAATTGTGTAGGTTGTGTTAACTATTGGCTTTACAGTTAGAGTATAAGGCGAACTAGTGATTTGTGAAATGGTATCTATTTTTGTGCCATCAGTATAACTAAACGACCAAGGCGCTGAACCTGTCAGGCCCATTTGAAAAACCTTTGCATCCCCTAGGCAAATGGAATCACCATTTGTCATATTAATGGTAGGCAATGGGTTTACAACTACTTGTACACTATCTGTAAAAGTGCCGCAACCCAAAATGTTTCCAGCTACTGTATAAGTACCGCTATTAATCGGACTAATATTATTGATAGTAGGATTATAAATGGTTGAACTGAAATTATTTGGTCCAGTCCACTGATACGTTGTTCCTGAAACTAGTGTTGCAGAAAGATTGATGGTACTTCCTGAACATTTTAAACCTGCTGCTACTGGGGATAATGTTGTTTGAGCATAATTAGAAAAATATCCAAACACATTTCCGGTATTATTTGATCCGTTTAAAAAGCCTAAGTGAAATAGTCCAGACGTATTAGAAACAGTTGTACTAACACCTGTAGGGATATTGCTATTGATTCCAGAAAAGTTAGTCGTTGATAGAGATACATACATCCATTCACCATTCGTACCAGGCACTTGCGTAAACATACTACCTACAATAATTCCTGATTGACCATTCAATAAAAAGCTATTAACATCGGGAGCCTTACATAAAAGATTCAAATAAAATTCTGTATTCACTGAACGTACAAATGCAACCAATGGTGAGCCAGTACATCTTATGCTGGGCAAATCAGTTGCTGCCATTTCGCAACCAACGCCAGTTAGTTGGTTTACATAAACTGGATTACTAGTAACAATATATGCGCTTGGGTCTGTTAGAAACCCTTCATACACATCACCCCGATTAAGTGTAGCTACAACACTGCCATTATTAATTTTAACTGTAGTTCCATTTTGTGTTGCAAGCACATAATAATAATCTCCATTTTGTGAGTTAGCACTTAATTTTCCCTTGATAATCACAAACTCTTTTCCATTGGCGTCTTCAGGAACAATTTGATCACCCACTAAATCTCTGCAACCAGTATCTGGTCCGATTGAATCGTCATATATAGTAATACAAATTGGTTTGTTAGACTTTACACTACTCCCTACCAAATGTTGTGAACCAAATACAGAAGCTGCAATAACAGTATATGTTTGACCTTTTTGAAGTTGTATGGTAAACTGTTGACCCAAATTATGGCCCACTGCATTATGGCTAGTAATAATATCTACGTTCGTATTATCTTCTGTTGCAACAATAATAAATCCATTATGTGGCTGTGGCACATACCCTCCGTTTAAAAATCGATTCTGGCCAGGAATCATAAAGCTAGTACCCTTTGAAATGTTCCCTTTTAATGCAAAAATTTCTGGATTATAATACCCGCCTCTTGTTATCCCTTCTTCTTCATAATATGCCGATATATTATTAGTAGCGCTAATCTTTAAAGCATTATTCAAAACGGTATTCTCAGGTTTTGATTCTACAATATTGATCTGACCAGTCAAGTCGATCGTTGTTGCTGAATAAGGATTTAAATGAACCACTTGTTGTGGAAAGCTTGGGTTCGCAGGCATACTGATAGTAACATCAGAAGCAACTGCATAGCTTGAAAGCCTAAAAACAATCGGACTATTTGCATGCCCAGAAGAAATGGCCGGTGCACCAAACCAAAAAGCCGTATCTGTTTGCGCCTTTGAATACAAAGAGACAAAACAAAGGAAAGCTAATATTGCAAGTCGCTTTGAATATGGCATATAGATAATGGACTCTTCCGGTTTATAGGCTAAATTAAACTAAATAACTTCTTTCTAGGCTTCTTAGATTCCAATTAACAGATTACTAGTATTTAGTAGATACTAAAAACAAGCAGATTGTTTCCTTATTTTTATTTTAATTTAAGAATCAGGAACGATGGTTTGGCAAATTATTTATATATTTCTTGTCAAAAGAAAATCAGCAGTTAATATGGTAAATTTTTTACGCATCTTTTATTGGCCAATAATTATTCTTTCTTCATTATTGATTGCTTGTAATAAGCCCGATCCTGGTCCCCCATTAAACGGAAAACTCACTGGTTCCATTCAAACCTGGGATGATAAATCAACTTCCATTGCTGATAAGGGGGGGATAACTGTAACTACAGAATATCCAAGTGTTAATAGCACCACCACAGATACAAGTGGCAAATTTAGTTTTGATAATTTAGAATTTGATAAATATGATATCAGCTTTTCGAAAGCGGGTTATGGTACCTATAAAATATTTAGCTATGCACATAGCAATAACCCAACAACGGCCCAAACAGTTAATACAATTCCATTGATCAATTTTGCAAAAATTTCAACAACTGCTATTACAAATATGGTTTTTTTGAAAACGAGTGTGAATGGTGTTATTGGCGTTAGCTTTCAGGTTACGGTTTCACCAAATCCTACAACTTTAAAAAGAGCATTTATTAGATACTTTTTAAGTACCAGTCCATCAGTTGCAGATTCTAGCTATGTTGTTTATACCCCACCAATTGGCACATCAAGTACCGTTGCTACAGATGGATTTACAAATGATGAATTAACTGGCTTCGGTTTTAGTAAAGGTCAAAAAATTTATATAAAAGCTTACGGTGAGTCATTAAGAAGTAATGATTTTGATGATCCTAATTTGCGAAAACGTGTTTTCCCAAATCTGAATCCAACAAGTGCCCCAGCCATTTCTTTTGTCATGCAATAAATGTAAAAATAACTAGATGGTTATCACACAAAGACTCATGAAAAATACCATACCTATCTTGATAGTTTGTATGAGTATCTCTTGTAAGCAAGCAGTTGAATGGAACAACTACGGCGGAAATAAAGCTAATAACCACTATTCAAGTTTAGTACAGATCGATACCACGAATGTTGGCACTTTAAAAAAGGCATGGGAATATCATACTGGTGATGCAGATGAAAAGACACAAATACAAGTGAACCCTTTAATTATTGATGGGATCTTATATGGTGTTTCTCCCAAACTCAAATTATTTGCACTAGATGCCGCAACAGGAAAAGAGCAATGGGTGTTCAATCCTGCTGAGCCTAATTCGTTGAATGCTAAAGGAAGCGGCTATTTTTCTATGAACGTTTGTCGTGGAGTGGCTTTTTATAAAAACGGAAAAAACGATCAACGCATTTTTTATTCGGCTAGTGGCTCCTTGTACTGTATCAATGCAATAAATGGGAAACCAATCCTTTCTTTTGGAGACAATGGTAAAATAGATCTGCATCAAGATTTAGGTGTAGATGCCAGTAATTTATATGTTGCATCTACAACACCTGGTATCATTTATAAAGATCTGATCATCGTAGGAACAAGAGTTACAGAAGAAGCAGCAGCAGCTCCTGGTCATATTCGTTCATATGACGTACATACCGGAAAAATGCGTTGGATCTTTCACACCATTCCGCAACCTGGTGAAGCTGGTTTTGAAAGTTGGGATAATAAAGAAGCCTATCAACATATAGGCGGAGCCAATGCCTGGGCTGGCTTTAGTATGGATGAAGAAAGAGGAATCGTTTATGCACCCATTGGTTCTGCGGTGTATGATTTTTATGGCGGCAAAAGAACAGGAGATAATCTATTTGCTAATTCTGTATTGGCACTTGATGCGCAAACAGGAAAACGTGTTTGGCATTTTCAAACTGTACATCATGATATCTGGGATAGAGACTTGCCCACTGCTCCTGTGCTAGTTAATATTACCAAGGATGGAAAAAAAATTGATGCTATTGTAAGTGTAAGTAAAAGCGGTTTTATTTTTCTTTTTGATCGAGTAACCGGAAAACCTATTTATCCTATTAACGAAACTACTGTTCCTTCTATTAGCGAACTAGATGGTGAAAAGCCTTCCACTACTCAGCCCATTCCATCATTCTTTAAACCATTTGCAAGGCAAACTTTATTAGAAAAAGATCTAAACAATCTTGTGCCTGATTCTTCTTATCAGGATATCAAAAAAAGATTAGCCACTTACAAAACGGGTAATATGTTTAACCCTCCTTCCAAAGAGGGAACAATAATTTTTCCCGGATTTGATGGTGGTGCAGAATGGGGTGGACCAGCATTTGACCCCAGCTCTGGAATACTTTATGTAAACGCAAGTGAAATGCCATGGGTATTAACCATGGTTGATTTGAAAAACAAGCCAGCAGTAGTAGAAACGAATTTAAAAGCAGGCGAAAGATTGTATAAAACCAGTTGTATGGCCTGCCACGGACCAGATCAAAAAGGTGCAGGAAATTACCCGCCCTTGGTTGATATCAGTAAAAAGTACAACGAAGAACAATTCACAACATTATTGAGTACTGGCAGAAGAATGATGCCAGCCTTACCACAATTATCGCCATCAGAAAAGAAAGCATTATCGAGTTTTATTTTAAATAATGCAGCCTTACAAAAACAAAAATTTGTAGCACCTATTCGCCCATCTGACGAATGGTATAAAATGCCATACTCCGCAACAGGATACAATAAGTTTTTAACGAAGGAGGGTTATCCTGCTGCAGCGCCACCTTGGGGCACTTTGAATGCGATCAATTTAAATACCGGTGAATTGGTATGGAAAGATACACTTGGTGATTATCCAGAGTTAAAGGCAAAAGGAATTCATTCTGGTACAGAAAATTATGGCGGACCAGTTGTTACTGCTGGTGGTCTAATATTTATTGCAGCTACAAAGGATGCAAAGTTTCGTGCATTCAATAAAAGAACAGGAAAAATGTTATTGGAATTGGATTTACCAGCTGCTGGATTTGCTACTCCTGCCGTATACGAAAAGAATGGAAAGGAGTTTGTGGTAATTGCATGCGGTGGTGGAAAATTAAATGCAAAAACCGGAGATTCTTATGTTGCTTTCGCAATAGAAAAATGATAAACTTTATTTTTCAAAAGCTTCTTTTTCAAGTGCAATAAAAATTTGATCCCCTTTCTTCGGATGTTTTTGCATCGTCTTAATGGTCAGATTCGTATCAGCGATGGAAAGCTCAAGTGCATAAATGCCCGCCATAAAAGATCGCTCTCTAACAATGGCTTCAACGCCCTCATGTTCTGAAACTATTTTAAAATATTCTGGTCGAACAAAAATTTCGTTCCCGTTTTCTACAAATCCTGCAAACTTTCTAAAAGCATCAGAAAGTTTTGAAGGAAGTATTGCATAGTCTCCTAATAAACCTGCAGAGTATGCACTTGAAGGGTGCCTGTATACATATTCAGGATTTCCCTGTTGCACAATTTTACCCGCCTTCATTAAAATAATTTCATCTGCCCAAGGCAAAAGGTCGGAGGGATCATGCGAAACCATTAAACAAGTAATTTGTAAACTATTAGAGATCTCGCGAATGATATTTTTTAAAATGTTTTTGTGAATCAGGTCAAGGTTAGAAAATGGCTCATCGAGGATCAATAACTTAGGTTTCCCAATTAATAATTTAGCAATAGCAATCCTTTGTCTTTCACCACCTGAGAGCTGATCAGTTTTTCTTTTTACTAAATGATTGATCATGCAAACTTCAAAAATGGCATTCGCCATTTCATCGGTTAACTTATTGGCATAAGATAAAAGTTCTTCAACACGATAAGAATTTCTTAATTCAAAGTGTTG
>JAPLEO010000044.1 GCA_026391125.1 Bacteroidota bacterium | reverse complement strand
ATTAAAAGTGTACTCAATGAAAGGCTCTTTTGTTTCTTTTTTTGTGCCATCACCTAAATTCCAAGTGTACGTCACTTTATCTTTTTCTGGGTCTTTTGCATCCACCATTGCTTTTACTTTAAACGGTAATGCACCAGTTGATTTGTCAACCTTGATTCCATTAATTTTGGGCGGTCTGTTTCCTCCAGTAAAATCAATCACACTTAATCCTGCGTCTGGATTTTTAGCAAACCAACCTGTACCATACTCCAACAAATAAATTTTACCATTAGGTGCTACTTCCATATCGATACAATTGTGCAGTGCTGTATGTTCCATGAATGGTTCCATTTTATTGAAATCACCATTGGGTTGCATCGTAACTACTTTGATCCATCCGCGCATCCAATCATAGATAAATAACTTTCCATTATAATAATCAGGATACCTTGTTTCTTTTGGAAACATATCAGTATAATAAACTGGACCAGCCATTGCATTTCTACTTCCAGTGCCAACTTCAGGGAAATCAGGGGAGTTGGCATAAGGATACCAAATGAATGCAGGTTGCGCAGGAGGCAATTCTTTTAAGCCTGTATTATACTTTGAATTATTAATTGGCTTTGCTGGATCAAATGCAACACCGGGAACACCAGTTGCATAATTGTATTCGTGGTAAGCATAGTTATCTCCTACAAATAATGGCCATCCAAAGAAACCAGCTTTACGTGCTTGGTTTACTTCATCATATCCACGTGGACCGCGTGTGGCAAGGCTATCGCTTCCAGCATCCGGCCCCACTTCACCCCAATAAAGATTACTATTTTTCTGATCCACTGAAATTCGATACGGATTTCTATCGCCCATCACATAAATTTCGGGTCTGGTTTTGGATGTTCCTTTTGGAAATAAATTTCCTTCAGGAATAGAAATAGTTCCATCCTCATTTACTTTGATGCGCATGATTTTTCCACGTAGATCATTGGTATTACCAGCAGATCTTCTTGCATCATATTGTTGGTGGTTTGGCAAATCGTTTAATGGAGCGAAACTGCTACTCACATATTTTGCACTAGGCTCATCGAAAGGAGTGCTATTATCTCCCGCTGATAGATATAATAATTTATCCGGACCAAAAGCAATGGATCCTCCAGTATGGCAGCAGATCTCTCTTTGTGACCAAACATCTAAAATTACTTTTTCGGTTTTTATGTCGATTGTATCATTTACAAAAGTGAAACGAGAAAGCCTGTTCACACTGGTATCTGCAGGACTATAATATATGTAAACAAAATGGTTCTTTGCAAAATCCGGGTCCTTACACAAACCGAGTAAACCTTCTTCTGCATTAACATCTGGGGTATGTAAAGTTTTCCAATACACGTTCAGGAAGCCTACTTGCTTAACCTGTTTGGTATCGGCTTTATACAATAAAATTTCTCCACGACGTTGAGCAACCATCACATCATAGTTAGGTAGGATGGTCATTTCTGTAGGCTCAAAAAAAGTACCTTGCACCAATGAAGTCTTAGTGAATCGATCTTCTTCCGGAGCATATTCGGCAATCGCTTTATTGTAATTGAGATTTTTATTTTCTCCGATGGCGTATTGAATACCTCCTAATAAATGTTTGATATAATTCTCTTCTGTGTAAGAAGCCTCAGTATGTCCGAGTTCTGTATAAAATGCTCTACCACCATCATAATTGTGGTACCAAGCCATGGGGTGATTTCCCATTTTATGACCGCCTTTATAACTGTTCTCATCAATATTTATGAGTACATGTACCGAGCTATCTAGTTGTTTCCTAAAACTATAGAACTCATCCGTACGTGCCCAAGTTTCTGGTAAATGCTTGGTTGCACCAAATGTTTTATCAAGCACATGCAAAACGCCTGGTTGCACATTTGGGAAAGTATCATGTATACCTGGATGATCAAAGAAATGATTTCCAACGAGTCTGCCATACCAACCCCAATCATATTCTGTATCAGTAGCGGCGTGTACTCCTACAAATCCACCACCAGCTTGAATATATCTTTCAAAAGCCGTGCGTTGAATATAGTCGAGCACATTACCAGTAGTGCTTAAAAAGATTACCGTTGAATAATTTTTCAAACTGTCTTCATTAAAGATTGCTGCATTTTCAGTAGTGTCTACTGTAAAACCATTTTCTTTTCCGAGTTTTTGTATTGCTGCAATTCCATTAGGTATTGAAGCGTGTCGATACCCTGCTGTTTTGCTAAATACAAGCACGCGAGGGGGGCCGCTTCTCTTACTACTACAAGAAAATAAAGCAATCGTAATCGTTGCAGTAAACAACAAGGCAATCAAATTTTTCATTGGTAAATTTTAACCGATTAAAGTGGGTGGTTAATTAAAAGTGATTTTTTTTATAATTAAAGTTTTTTCAAATAGGCAATACTCAATGGAATATTCACTAATTCTTTTTCGCTTTCATCTTCAATAAAGCAATGTTCAATACCAACTTTTTTAGCTAGTTTGATAATGGCTTTCCAGTCGCCCTGACCCATCCCAACTGCTACATCATTTTCTGCAGGGGTACCACCTGTTAGATCCCCTTTGATTCCTTTCTTCAGGTCTTTCACATGCATCAATTTAAAACGATTTGGATATTTTTTTAATAGTTTAACCGGCATATCAGCGCCACCGCCATGAATGGTCCATAACACATCCATTTCAAAAGAAAGATATGCTGGATTTGAATTTTTGATCATATAGTCTAAGAGTGTTCCATCCTCAAACTGGTGAAATTCGTATCCATGATCATGATAGCATAAAGTGAGACCATTTTCTTTCAATATTTTCCCTGCTGATTCAAATACTGCTATTGCTTTTTTTGCATCATCTAAAGAAAATTCGCCACGCTTATGAGGGATCCAGGCGCACATCACAAATTTTGCACCTAATATTTTGGCTCTTTTAACAACCGCCATTGGGTCTTTCGCTAATTCATCAAAGTCTCCACCAGTTGAAGGGATGGTGATTTTTCTTTCATCGCATAATTTTTTAAACTCCTCAGTAGTTACTCCACTGGCCCCACTACTTTCAATTTCAGTAAATCCCAATTCCTTGATCAAGTCTAATGTTTTTACAACACCTTCTTTAGGGAAATGATTTCTAAATGTGTAAGTCTGCACGCCAATTGGATAGGTGTACAATTTTTGGGCAGTTCCTTGAAAACAGAGCATCATGCCAAAGGCAAGCAATGAGTAAAATTTCATGATCGTTTTTTTTTAATATATGGAAGTTGAAAATATCAGGGAATTAAGATAAAGCTTTTATTGCCATTCTATCTCCCCTAACAATATTGTTCTAGGATCTATTATTAATAATTCAGGTTTAACACTTACAGGTATTGAAAATTCAGTACTGAGTGTATTCATTTTTAGTTTGACCATTTCGGGTACGGATGAACCGGGTTTGTAAATGGCTATTTCAAAAGGAAATTCAAATGGGTTTCCAGATGATTGAGTTTGCTTCAATTGCAACACAATTTTTTTAGCTACCGCATCATAATTCCAACTTGCTTTTAAATGCAGGTTATCGGAGCGATATAAATATTGTGAAAAGAAAGCTTTAAGATCTTGACCAGAAGCCTTCTCCATTTCTGTTATGAATTCGTTCGTTGTGGTGTTCGCATTGAAGTATTTTTTATAATAGGCTTGTATCCCTTTTCTAAAAACATCATGCCCAATTCTTTCGCGTAACATATGCAATAGCCATGCTCCTTTCTGATAGGTGAGGCCACTGGTAACTGGTCCTTTTTCAGCAGAGCGATTTGCCACAATCGCAAATGTGGAATCCTTTTTAGTTAGGTCATATACTGTTTTTCGCGCAGCTTTAATTCCAGAAAGGAACTCATCATAACCATATGCATTCTCAATAAATAGCAATGTAAAAAACGTTGCAAATCCTTCACTCAACCAAGCATCATCCCAAGTTGTTTCAGTAACTGCATTTCCAAACCACTGGTGCGCGATTTCATGAATCACCACATTACGTAGCCTTACAGACTGTTGTCCGTTTACCAATTTTTCATCATAAAATATGGCAGAAGAAGTTTCCATACCACCGCCAACACTTTGCGTTTCAATATTGGCTAATTTTTCATAGGCATAAGGGCCTACATAATCAGAATAGAATTGTAACACTTGTTTTGTGGGTGAAGCAAAATCAAGAAACCCTGCATCCCTATCTTTTGGATAAACCCAGGTTTGAATTGACTTCCCATTAAATTCATCAACATACTGAACAGCAAAATCGGCAATACCCAACACGAACAACCAGCAGGATACAGGCACTGATTGTTTCCAATGTGTGAGCTTGGTTTCTTTATCAATCATGGATTCTTCTAAGAGCAACCCATTAGATATCACTTTATAATGTGCGGGTGCGTTAACTATAAATTCGCAGGTTGCTTTATCATAAGGATGATCAACAGTGGGTAACCAATGCCGAGCATTGTTGGGCCAATTCTCGCACATAAAACTACGATCCCCAAACTTTGTAGGTTGGATCTTCATTCCGCCCGCAGGAATGCCGCTATAGGTAATTACGATAGTGATTGATTGATTAATTTCAGGTGCACTATTTAATTGTATCAGTAATTCATCGTTTTTATGCGTAAAATCTAAAGCAATATTGTTCAAAGTTACCGACTGAACACTCATCCCCTTTCCCTTCCATTTATCAGATTGATTAATGAGATCTAATCTAATTTGTTGCACATTTTTTTGCTTGCATTGAAGGGTAATGGAAGCAATGCCCTTTAGCTCATCTGTATTATCTGAGAAGGTTAAATGAAATGCATAATGGATAATGTCTACCGCATAATTGCGGGGATAAGGATCGGCATAACTAGCAACGGAGCATAAAATCAAGAGGGTGCTTAACAAAAGGGATTTCATTTTCATGGCTGTTAGTTTGATTGAAATTTAATGATTTATTTGATTGCACCCATTTCAAATTCAAAACCAACTCTTTTATCAGCATCTACCCCTATTTTAAATTTATATATCAAAATAGAATTAATCTTAAAATGTCATTAATAATTATTCATTATTTCTATGTTTTCATCAAATATTATTGATATTATTTGATTTATAATATAATTATTCATCACAACTATCAACTGATTTTATGAAAAAAATTGAAACAATCATTAGAACCTCAAAGTTCGAAGATGTAAAACAAGCCCTCAAGGAAAACGGGATAGATTTCATTTCCTATTGGGAAGCATCTGGAATTGGAAACGAACATACCAAGGGCCATCATAGCTATCGTGGCCTGTATATGATACACAGTATATCCCAAGAATGTTCCTATCGATCGTATTGAAAGAATCAAATGTTGAAAAAACCATTAGCTGCATTGTAGAAGTTACAAAATCCTTTTATCTATTTTTGATACGAGGGATAATCAGTATAACCTTTCTCATCTGCAGTATAGAATTGATCCATATTCAATGTTGTTGAAAGTGGCCAGTGATGCTTCAACCTATCAACCAAATCTGGATTATTAATAAACGGACGTCCAAAAGCAATTAAGTCGGCATTTCCATGAGCAAGGTCTAATTCAGCTTTTTTAGTAGAAGAACAAGGAGGTAAAATTTGGGTAAATTCTTTGCCTTCTGAAGGCAGTACTTTTTATTTTGAATGGACTAAATAATTAAACTTCTAAAAATGAAGCATTTAAAATGCTGTTCTCAATTATTTTAAAATGAGGGATTCACCTTAGAGATTTTTTTAATATTATTTGACTCCAGTAAGATAATACTTATGATAGCCTACTAAAAAATATCGTGTAAGGTTTGGGTTTGCATAAAATCTTGTAGTATAGGAACCATTAGTTTGAAAGCTAATTTCCCATTTCCCATTTACAAATTTTCCGACGCCATTTTCAAGGCCAATAAATCCGTTATAATAATCGCGAAAAGTACTTACATAATTTTGCATGATCAATTTATTGTTCAAAATATTGGCATGAATGATCGTGTCGGCTGCATTAATGGTACTATCAAAAGGTATATTTTCAAAATAGCTTTTATCTGTTTGGAAGAGCAAGCCCGAATAAACACTTACTGTATCAGATTTATCATTGATAGGTCGGGTAAAATGAATAACGGTAGAATCAGACAGTAATTTTTTAATTCTAAACTGACCAGAAATTTGGTGTGTATACTTTTTTAAAACTGTATGATATGCTGATGGATAGCTTGGGTTTAAGATACTTGGAGGATAAATTGAGTCTATTACCCAGGCTGAGTCGTAGGCAATCCCTGTATAATTAAAGATTCCAGTTGTGGAATCATCTTCTCTGTAAATAGAAGGCACAGTTGGTGGTCCACTGGATTGCTTATTGCAACCAGCGATATGGTATAGCACCAAAATCAAGACGCCGAAAAACAATAGCTTTCTATTCACAAGATAATTTTGTTACTATAAAAAAATCTATGTTTGGCATTCGGGGGTAGAATTAATGCATCTATAAACCAATAGATACTCTAAATTATTGAATTATTTATGTATTACAATTAAGTTTATACAACCTATATACAAAAAGAGCACCAATTGTTTAGCGAACGCTCTTGGTCGATTTGATCAACCTCAGTTCGAATCAGGTATGGATTGAATAAGTTACAATTGAAACATTTATTTAATGTGTCAGATTCTGTCTTATTTCTCTCATCAGAAATGTTACCCTTAATTTGATTCCAAATACAGAGAATTGGATTATCAATTTTACTACTTAAGCTATTGACCGCCTATTTAAACAGTTTTATTTTAAACAAGGCTTTCCTTAAATTCTTTTGTCTGTATTGCTGATGATGATTTGTACTATCTTAACCATCATATTGGGTAGTTCTTATTAATTCAATAAAACTAAAAGCATACTATATGAATCACCAATTATCTCTAGTGGAGCAACAAGCTTATCATCGGGATGGGTATCTGATCAAGCGAAATTTTTTTTCGCAAGAAGAAACCCTCTTATTAAACCAACTATCGATTGATGATACTGTGATTGGTAACTCCATGGATTTTAATGACCAAAGCGGTCATCGAACCAGACTTACTTTATGGTTTACACCCGGCGACGATTCGTTTGGTTTAATGTCACGTTCTGAGAGAATGGTGAATGCAGTTTCCTCCCTTTTAGGAACTGAAGGTGAAGTTTGCCATTTTCATTCTAAAGTAATGCAGAAAGAGCCCAAAGTAGGTGGCGCATGGGAATGGCATCAAGATTATGGTTATTGGTATAAAAATGGTTTTTTGTATCCCGAAGCCATGATCTCTGTAATGATTGCATTAACAGAAGCAACTAAAGAAAATGGATGCCTACAGGTATTAAAAGGCAGCCATAAAATGCAACGTTTTGAACACGGATTTGCAGGTGAACAACAGGGTGCAGATATGGATTTTGTAACTGCAGCTGAAAAAGTTTGCGAGTTAGTATATGTTGAATTGAACCCGGGTGATGCATTATTTTTTCACAGTAATATTTTACATCGCTCTGCAACCAATACTTCAGAGAAATCAAGATGGTCAATTATATGTGCATATAATTTAAGCTACAATATTCCATTTAGAGAAAAAAATATGTCTTGCATTCAACCCATCGTAAAAGTGGCAGATAGTATGTTATTGGAGAGTGGTGCCAGAAAATTAACTGGAGCCGATTTTTTGATCAAAGAAAAGGAGATCACTTTACATGTAAAATAAATGATTGAATAATTTATCCATCTAAAAAATTTACTTTTGTTTTCCGCCTCCAAAATAATATTTCAAAGCACCCGTAGACCATAAAGCCCAAACAATCAAAACGGGTTGAAAAAATAATCGAATCAATCTTGCTCGATCCGTATCTAGTCCAAATGCATTGATATGGTTAACATATTGATTAATATTACCCGGATAGATCAACACATAAAAGATGGCTAACAGCAATCCAACTCTTACTCTTTGTCCTTTCCAAAAAATCATGCTGATCCCTAGTGCTAACTCTACTATACCCGATAAAACCACTACAAGGTCTTTACTCAAAGGAATCCAATCTGGCACCTGCGCTTGGAATTCAGCTCTAAGGTTAGTAAGATGCCCTATGGCAGCAAAAACCATAAATGCACCTAATAGTATTCTTAGGATCTTTTGTAGCGTAGTATTTTGTACAGTATTGATCATTTTGAGGGAATTTAATAGTAACTAACGGACCGTATTTTAATGGAGACATTAAAAATCACCGATAAGATAATAAAAAAATCTGGTAACCCTAACAGCAGTTTCAGATCATCTTAAATTATTCTCAACAATTTTAAATCCCTCAAAGCATATTAGATTTTAGGTTCAGGCTTTGAATTTATTGAAGGAAATAATAGTGCCAATGATTGGCGATGGGTGATGTATTTATAGATCCAATTGATGAATACAATTAATCTATTTTTAAATCCAATCAATAAAAATAAGTGCAAAGTCATCCAGATAAACCAAGCAAAAAAACCATGAAAGGATAGTTTAGGAATGGCCAGATCAACTACTGCTTTGTTTCTTCCTACTGTTGCCATACTACCTTTGTTGATATATTGATAGGGAACAAGCGGTAAATTTTTTACCAGTCGCAAAAAATTATTTGCTAAATTTTGAGCCTGATCAATTGCCACACTGGCTAATTGTGGATACCCTTTAGGATATAAGTCACTTTCAATAAAAGCAACATCCCCTAAAGCAAAAATATTTTCTTTAGAAATAACGCGATGAAAACTATCGGTTTTAATTTGATGTGATTTTGATATAAAATCAGTTTTTATTCCTTTTGGAATATTTCCTTTGACTCCTGCAGCCCATATTACAAAAGTTGATTCGATGGATGTTGCGTCTTGTAATAAAATTTGGCTGCCGTTGTAGTCCTTGACTATCGTATTTAGCATCACTGTTACACCCAGCTTTTGCAAATATTCATTTGCTTTTAAGGAAGATGCTTCACTCATTGCCGATAATAGTTTAGCAGACCCTTCCAAAAGATAAATTTTCATTTCGGTAAAATCCAATTCTGGATATTCAAGGGGCAAAGTATCTATTTTCATTTCTGCTAATGCCCCACTAAGTTCAACACCAGTTGGGCCTCCACCTACTATTACAACAGACAAGAGTTTTTTAGTATTTGCATTATCTGCTGCGATCGCCTCCTCAAAATGTGTCAACAATATATTCCTGATCTCCAAAGCCTCCCAGGTTGATTTCATTGGGAAACAATATTTCTCTATTGAAGCATTTCCAAAATAATTAGTTACTGCACCTGTGGCGATCACCAGGTAATCATAAGTAAAATCTCCATTCGATGTTTCTAGTGTATTTATTTCAGCGTTTATATTAGTAACAGTGGCAACTCGGATCGTTACATTTTTACTTTTTTGAAAAATATTCCTTAATGGAAAAGAAATATTGCTGGCATCTAAATTTGCCATTGCCACCTGATAAAACAAAGGTTGAAACTGATGGTAATTATTTTTATCAATCAATGTAATCTTGTAAGAAGGGTGGTTATTTAATTTTCTTGCAAGTTTTAAACCTGCAAAACCCGCTCCAATAATTACAATATGTTTGATTGATTGTATTTCATTTTCAGTTGACATTTCATTTTTTGTTTACTAGTTTCAAACTGCTACAATCATTTTACCTATGTTATCACCTTCAAATAAACCAAGCAGTGCATGAGGTAAATTATCAAATCCGTTAACGATAGTTTCTTTATATTTTAACTTTCCTTCCTTAATCCATCAAGACAATTGATTATAACCCTCTGAGAATTGAGTTTGGTAATTACTAATAATAAAACCTTGCATTAATACACTCCTAGTTAATAGCATTGGTTGAAGCCTTGGACCCATTGGAATATCAATGTTATTATACAAAGCAATTTGTCCACACAAAACAATCCTTGCATGGAAGTTAATATTGCTGACTACGGCATCAGAAATCTCTCCACCCACATTGTCGAAATAAATATCTACTCCATTTGGACAAACTTCCGCAATCGATTTTTTTATATTTGCCGTTGTTTTATAATTGATCACTTCATCAAAGCCAAATTCTTCTTTCAGAATGTTTGCTTTTTCGTCGGTACCTACAATCCCAACTAATCGGCAACCCTTCAGTTTGGCTATTTGTCCTACTACCATACCTACTGCACCAGCAGCTCCTGATACTACAACGGTATCTCCCACTTTTGGTTTGCCAATATGCAGAAACCCAAAATAGGCTGTCAGGCCAGGCATACCTAATATGCCCAGAAAATAACTAGGAGGTGCTAAAGAAGTGTCGATTTTTAATAAACCAGCTTCGGTTGTAATACTATACTGCTGCCAAGGCAAATTGCCTGTAACTATTTCATTCTCTTTAAATTTTGCAGCATTGCTCTTAATCACTTTTGCAATAACACCACCCATGATGGGTTTTCCAATTTCATAGGGCGGTGCGTATGATTTTGCATCATTCATTCTGCCCCGCATGTAGGGATCAACAGACAAAAACATCGTTTCTAACAATATTTCATTGTCCTTCAACTCAGGTAATTCAATATTCTTTATTTCAAAATTACCCAACACAGGAATTCCTTTGGGTCTACTGGAGAGTACAATTTGTTTTGTTGAATGTTTCATAGGGTTGTAATGACTTTATATGTAAAGTTTAAAGATGGAACATTAAAATAGTTACATTTTCTTAATTTATAGTATTATAAATCACATGTAGGAAATTTTGGGAGTCTATCAAATTTCATGTATCTGATGTTGAAGTGAATCTTTCAATCATTAGGATTCTATGCGCATATCAACTGAAACGTTACCCTACAGAAGATTTTTGGGCACAAAAAAGGCTCCCAATCTAATCAGGAGCCTTTTATAAGTCGAATTGAAAAATATTATTAGGCCTCTTTTTTTCCCATACTACCTACAAAAACTATGGCAGCACCAATTGCAGAAGTTATAACTGCGGTAACAGCTACATCAGCACAAATTATCATCAAGTTTTTATAGAGCATACCAATTGAATAAAACCCAATATCTAAACTTGATTCGAAAAGTAACCCAACTATAAAACCCATAGTTGCTCCTGATGCCAAAGAGGTTGCTTTTCCCTTTTCTAAAATGTAAGAAAACAAAAAACCATACAGCAAACTTGAGGCTATATTAGCCCCCCATTTAATTGAGGCCAAGTCTACTGGAAATGCATTGTCATCAAAATAGGACTTGAATAACAAATTATAAAAAAAGTAACCCAGAGCGAATGAAACGATTCCGCCTACGACACCTCCAATAAGAAATTTGTTTGTGTTCATAATTGTGATTTTGATTGAAAAATGATTGTGTAAGAGTAAGATAATATTTTTGGTACATTATTCTAAATTAATTGAGTATTATTTTGAATATTGATTTCTTATGATCTGCTACAGATATATCTGTACAAAACCCTTACACAGCTTGCCTCGGCACAATAAAAAAGCCCACCGTCGCTGAAGCTATGGTGGGCAATGTCGACTTGACTTCCCTCAGTTCAAACCAGGTATGGGAGGATTTAGGCAAAATTAATTAGGTATTTTTGGGTAATTATTTGGGTATTTAAGTATTAATTGGGTATTTTTGGGTAACTAATTGGCTAAAATGAAATACTTAGAAATTACAATTACTAGTCGTATGCTTTCTCTTATAAGTGAGATTGATGAATTCAAGGGTGCTTGGAAGGCATTAGGAAAACTAGCACCAGACCAGTTAATCTCCTTAAAAAGAGTTGCAACAATTGAAAGCATTGGATCTTCTACCAGAATTGAAGGCAGCAAACTAACTGATAAAGAAGTAGAAGCACTTCTTTCAAATCTTCATATCAATAAATTCGATTCTAGAGATGCACAAGAAGTAGCAGGTTATGCAGATGTGATGGATACAATTTTTCAACATTATAAAGAGATCCCACTTACAGAAAACTATATCAAGCAATTTCATAGAGATCTATTAAAACATAGCGAAAAAGATACAAAGCATCGGGGAGAATACAAGAAACATACAAACCATGTAGAAGCCTTTGATGCATCAGGTAAAAGTCTTGGAGTAGTTTTCGAAACGGCTAGTCCATTCGAAACTCCTTTCCAAATGCAAGAATTGGTTTCATGGACAAAGGATGCAATAGAATCCAAAAAATTGCATCCGCTACTCATCACTGCAATGTTTATTGTTAGATTTCTAGCCACTCATCCTTTCCAGGACGGGAATGGGAGATTATCAAGAATACTAACAACATATCTATTATTACAAAGTGGTTATGAATATGTTCCATTTAGTTCCATGGAAGCAGTTATTGAAAACAGTAAACAAGGTTATTATCTGGCATTACGACAAACGCAAGGAACAATAAAAAATGCTTCTCCAAATTGGGAACCATGGGTATTGTTTTTCTTAAATGCCATGAAACAACAAAAGGAAAGATTAGAAATAAAAATTGAGCGAGAAAAAATTCTAATGGCGAAACTGCCAGATTTATCATTGCAAATTTTAGAGCTAGTTAAATCTAGAGGAAGAATTACAATTAGTGAAGTTGTTACCCTAACCAATGCAAATAGAAACACGATCAAAAAACATTTAGAACAATTAGTAGCAGCTAATCATTTAGAGAAAAATGGAATAAGCAAAGGAGTTTGGTATTCCATAAAATAAAGAGAGCACTAAGCAATTAGTGCTCTCTTGGTCGACTTTACTACCCTCAGTTCGAACCAGATTTGGGAGGATTTGGAAAAAATTTTGGATTATTAGAGGTTATACATACCTTTGACGTTAGTAACGAAAAGCGTAACTATGATTATTTCATTTGGAGATAAGGAGACTGGAAAAATCTGGGAAGGAGAACGAGTAAAGAATCTGCCTCCAACAATTCAAGAAATTGCCAGAAGAAAGCTGAGGATGTTGAATAACTCTCAAAATATTATTGACCTGCAAATTCCACCATCGAATAAATTAGAAAAGCTAAAAGGAAAGTTTAAAAATTACTACTCAATCCGCATTAATGATCAGTGGCGAATAATATTCATTTGGAATAATGGCAATGCTGAACAAGTTGAAATAATTGATTACCACTAAAATATTAATCATGAAAAAATTAAAAAACATACATCCTGGAGAAGTGCTAGTTGAGGAGTTTTTAACCCCTTTAGGAATCACAGCATATCGTTTATCAAAAGATATTGGAATTCCCCAAACGCGCATATCAGAAATTATAAAATGCAGAAGGAGGATTACGGCAGATACTGCTCTTCGCTTATCTAAGTATTTTAATAATTCTGCAAAATTTTGGCTGGGATTACAGAATGATTTTGATATAGAAGAAGAAAAAGGTCAATTGGAAAATGACTTGAATTCAATTAAACAATATTCGGGGACTGCTGCTTAATCAACATACTTATTTGATTTAAAGAATTAGATCGCACCGCTCGATAATTCCTATGAAAGTGATTTCATCAACTACTTACTTCTTTACTTGTAAGGATTAGCTCGCTCCGATCGCTGATCCTTGGGGGTGGGGTCTCAATACAGCCGCTGCCCGCGCTTTGCGCAGGCGCGTTTTTTTGTGCCCCATTTGTGCCCCAATTTGTAGTGAATGGGTCACGTTTAGTCTTTTGAACTTAGACCAATTTGATAGATTGTGTTTGGGGTGTTAAGAATATGCTTCTCTGCATCCTGGTATCCATATGCTTTTTCAAATATTATCTTACCATTTTTACTAACCAATACTGAGCCATTAAAGCGGTTTATCTTTACAGCCTTTTCAATAAGGGTGTCAATCCGTTTAATGCTTTCTTGTCCATTAGCAATTAGAATACTAAAAATAACTGCAAACAGTGTTGCTATTCTTGTTTTCATTGTTCGAATGACGTAATTTTTTCTTGTTTCGAATAAAGTGTTATGCAAACTGGGCAGATTTGTCTGCAAAATTGTAACTCATAAGTAGATTCCAACCACTTAAAGCAGTTACAAAATTGATGATTTCACTACCCAAAAAGGTTTGATAATTCTATTTCTACATAACTGCAGTAAGATAAATGAAGCCAAGAAACAAAAGGCTATAGCTTGTATTGTTCCCTCTGGTCCAAATTCTCCACCTGTAATTACTGGAAGACCTGTTATTTTAGTTGTAAGTAAACTGCTATTTTTTTCGTTACCGGAAGTTATTGCTCCAAAAATTCCTGATTGCACAAAATTCCATGCAAAATGTATCGCAATTGGGAACCAAAGATTTCTAGTACATATATAAGCAACACCCAGTAATATTCCGGCTTCCGTGCCAACGCACAATGCAGATATTATTGTGCTATTTGGATTGGCTAAATGTAATGCACCAAAAATAATGGCAGAAATTAATAATGAAATATAACTGCCCAATTTTTCTTCCATGATTCGAAATAAAATGCCTCGAATTAAAATTTCTTCAAAAATGGCAACACTAAAAGCTATTGCGAAAGGAGTGATCATATTGGAAATAGAATTAACAGATACTAATTCAAAACCACCAGTTAAAACAATCACCAACACTGTCAAACCTTGCAACACCGCCCCTATTAGTATTCCGATAATAATAGATTTAGCAATACCTTTTACTGAAAATTCTTTTATATTTCTTTTTTCAAATTTTTCAAAAAAATAGATATATGCGCTTATTACTGCTGAAGACGCAATGATGCCTTTTATCAAATTTCTATAGTTCTTATTTAGTGTAGTTAAGTCTAGCATTTTACCTGCCAGTTGTTGTGCAAGTATAAATGAAATAAAACATACTATTAGTCCAAATACAATTCTCGTTAAAGGGAAATTGATAAACTTTTGTTTCGTTGTAAGCATATCCATGATATTAATTTAACTAGGGTATTTAATACTATTTTTTCTACATTTCTAAATACTACAAAATATGGTCGATTGGTATAATATCCTCTTCTTCACCTGAAAGAAATATCAGTACCGAAAAAAAGTAATCCATAAAGTCAAATAATTTATTAATCATGTTTATTATATTTTTTGATGATCATTTTATTTTCTTCATAAACATTACCATCATTAACAAGAATGTTAATACCAAATACTACACCTTGGCTATTTTTTTTAAATTCAATCTGTGCATCTTTATCCAACTGAAAGAGCTTATTAGTAAGTTGTTTTAATTCTGTAATACCACCTCCATTATTATCATTTCTACAATACAATTTATCTTTGTTCCGATAAACGGACAGGCCACCATAGTCACCCACATAACCTAATAATGTACTTATTTGGAGCTTTTCATTTACTTCACTTTCCAATAGTGAATTGATCAAATACAAATACTTATTTTTCGCTTTGGGATCATTAGTTCTTGTTAAACTTTCTCTGAATATTAGTTCCTGTGCTTTACTTAAAGCCTTGCTGGCGGATATTTTTACATCAGGGTTTACTCCCGTCCCCTCCCAATCTGTATGCGTAATTGGATTCAATGAACGTGCAAATGGTATATACATTACAAAACCCTGATTAACCGAGAAAGGCATTTGGGGGTGTGCTCCGCCACCTGTTGTTTCTCCAACAATTAATGCTCTTTTTGCAACCTGCATCCCATAGCAAAAATCTTCTGCTCCAGAAAATGTGTGTTGACTGGTTAAAATATAAACAGGCATTGAAAGGCTTAGACTATCCGATTTAAAGGGGTCAGCATACATGAAAATAGTATCATTGTTAGACCGGTTAATGAGACTATTCATTTCAGTTTTTTGAGTAAAAAAATAACTCTCCACTTGACTTACCATATTAGGATCGCCGCCCATATTTTCTCTTAAATCAAGAATGATCGCATCAGTATTCGCTAAAAAACTGAGAGCAGCTTTGATTGTGGGTTTTGCCGCTTTTATATCATCAACAAATAAATTGAACGATAGATATCCAATATTTCCAGGAAGAACTTCCAATTTTTTAAAACTGTAGTTATTATCCTTCCAGTATTTTTTTACTTTCTGCAATTCTTCCACTGTTGGATGATACGCCACTTGTGGATTAAATCCGGGATCAAATTGAACACGCAAATGTGGATCGCTATAAACGCTTCTGATATCTTTTGCTATCTGCTTTTCTAATTTCTGAGGGTCCTTTAGCAAATTGGTATAAGCATTAATTCTTAATTGTTTATGCAGATACGTCGATATATTTTCAGCTTTATCAGGAAAAATATAATGCCTGTTCAGACTATCAGAAATAGAATTGATTAATTCATTGATTTTAATGGGTTGCATTTGACTGTTTTGCCCATTACATGAATACTGAATGATAAAAGCAATTATAAATAAAAACGGATGAAGTTTAAATTGTTGCATTGTGTATATATTATTATGGGACAGGGAGTTAAAATAATTAAGCACTTTTAATTGAAGCTGAATTGCTGAACCCTTTTACAACAAGGTAAATGCCAAGTGAAAATTCAAACAGTGCTACTAATAATGCGGCTAAACCCGACAAAGCATCATGTTGTCCAATGAAACCAAACATAACCGCGAAGTACCCAACAATTAATGGAACAGCCCCAATAATGCCAATTAAGGAAAGTGTTCTTGGCACTAACCGCGATTGATAAAGAAGGATGCCTAATAGCAAGTCGTTGATGGCTGGCATGAAACTTTGTCCCAATAAAAAGATCCGATCATAAAGTGCCACAAGTGCATGGCTTACTACCAAAGAATCCGCACCAGCTCCTGCCCTTTTAAGAGTAACTACAGACAATATAAATGCAACGCCTACAAACATAGTACTTGCCTCCAAAATTCTTGATGCAACCAGACCAAGTGCGAATCCTTCATTTTGCTTTTTGAGAACAGGGTATAGTGCAACTGCTGAACCAATGCTTGCTAGTGCTACTATAATTTCTAAAATCCCTCCAATAATAGTGGCCGTATCAGGGCCACCATTAAGTAGATAGTTTTGCTCATGTACAGAACTATATATAGAGATAGTAGGAATAGAAACAAAGGTGATCAAGTAAAATATACCTGCAACCAGAGATGTTTTTCTGAACGTGCTCATTGGCATTTGTTCAAATGATGCATATTTATCTGATGCTACTTGATTACTGATATAATTTGGTTTCATTTTAATTATTTGTGTTGATTTGAATTTTAAATACTTATAACTATTGCTTTGTTATCTCGGATTATTTATAAATTTTTATATAACCCGATTGGATTTGTTTTCCATGCTTTAGAAAAATGCAAACTGACATTTAGGTTCCTATTGTACATCTCCTGACCATAAGAAATATTAGTTAAGCCATAAGAGTATCTAGCATCCAATACAACACTCTTTTGTCTGATCTTAAATCTATAACCAGCACCCATTTGGATGCCAGCATCCCAACGTCTAAAATTGTCAGTAGCATCATTAAATGATACTTGTTTAGATACATCATCAATTTTTTTGTCACCCATAAGGTTATATGCTATTGAAGGACCTGCGTTCAGATAAAATTTACCTACATTATAACGTACCAAAACTGGTAACTCAAGGGTATATAATCGCAGGGTTGTTTTATTGGTAGTTAGTGGATTATTGGCTTTTAATTCGCCTCCTTTCATCATAAAATAGAATTCAGAAACAACAGAAAGTTGAGGAGTAAGTCCCGCTTGAAAAGACATTCCAACTTGTGCACCAAGTACAGCTTTTTTGTAGTCTCTTAAGGCAGCATTTGATTTGCCATAATTAAGGTTTGTTCCCACTAAATTTAAAAGAAGATCAAAATAGGTGTTCGAAGAATTTTCTAAACTTTTGGTTTGTTCTGGTTTAATGGTAATAGTTTGACCAAATACATTTGAACTCAGGAATATCATACTGAAGATGATAACCGCTTGTAGATTTTTTTTCATAATACTTTTGTTTTGTTTGTTTTTATTAATAAACTCAAACAAAAGTATATGGAGGAAAGAGGGCTTACAATTGAGGTATGCAAAGCGTGTTAAGTTGTCTGCATGTTGGTCGTTTTAATCTGCAAAACACTTTAGTTTCTATGCCCTATTCTTTATGATTTGGAAAAAAATATCTTTATAGGTCTCTGAAATAGGAATGAATTGGTCAGCAATTTTTATTCTATTGCGTTCAATTGATTCAATTTTATTTAAAGCCACCATATAAGATTTATGCACCCTGCAAATAATATTAGAAGGTATAGACTTTTCAAGTTCTGTGAAGTTCTGTAAGGTCATAATCTTTTTATTCATCGTATGAATTTTACGATAATCTCTCATCCCTTCTATATAAACGATTTCGCTTAAACTAATTTTTTCTAGCCTATTTTCTGTTTTAACGAAAATAAAGTCCGGCTGGGCTTCAGAGCCTCTCTGTACTAAATTTTCTTGTGCTTTATTTACAGCTTGTAAAAACCGGTTAAAAGTAAAGGGCTTTAAAAGGTAGTCAGTTATTTGAAGTTCGTATCCTTTGATGGCATACTCTTGGTAAGCAGTTGTAACAATAACTTGGCTACTAATTTTTGAACTTTCCAGTAATTCAATACCAGATAATTCGTCCATGTTTATATCTAGAAATAATACATCTACTTTGTTGTTATTCAAGTAAGCTAGGCCGGTTAAGGCATTATCAAAAGTGGCACATAAATTTAAGAAAGGAACTTTGGCTACAAAGCTTTTCGTTTTCTCAAGCGCTAGAGGCTCGTCTTCAATAATGATACAGGAGTATTTATCCATGGGGAATAGTTAAGTTAATGCAATAGCGTTCATTTGTTTTGGTCACATTCAAACTATGTTTTCCTGCATAAATAAGTTGCAACCGTTTTTCTATCAATTCATTGCCGAGACCACCATATGTTGGTGAAACAGCCATTTTAGTGTCAAACTTATTTTCACAGACCAATTGAATGGTGTTGTACATGATATGAATATTGACAGTAATCGCATTTTCCATTTTCTTATTATTTGCATGTTTAAATGCATTTTCAATAAATGGAATAAACACCATTGGTGCAATACTTACTTCGCCTATTATACCAGTAACAGTAAAGTGTACATAATTTTCGTTGGCTGTTCTGATTTTTTGTAAGGCAATGTATTTATCAATGTATTCAATCTCTTTAGATAGTGGAATTCGATCCCCCTTTGTTTCATATAAAATAAATCGCATGATATCCGACAATTTATTCAAGTAATCAGATGCCACTGCAGAGTCTTTTAGAATGAGCGCATCAATATTATTGATCGTGTTAAACAACAAATGTGGATCTAGCTGTGACTTGATGAGGGCCATTTCCATTTCATGGTTTTTTTCGGTCAAAATCTCTTTTATTTTGATCTCATTAACCCAGGTTATAAATCCTCGGATGATTAATGCTACAGTGCCACTTATTAAGCCGATCAAAGTCATAGCAAGAATTACTATACCCGCCGTAGATCTGCCAGGTTTGCCACCTTGATCCATGTCCTGAAGATTCCCTGATTCTATATAAACACGTAATAATATATATCCAATAAGTGCAGCTCCTACAGAAATAAAAATTCCAAAAACGGTAGAAAGTAAATATTTTTTTTGTTGTAGGTATTTGGGAAACAATAGAAAATAATTTAATACATAGGATATAATGGAAGGTATAAATGCAAAAAAGAAAAGGTTTTTCAGTGCATTTATGATACGAGACTCTTGGTTAGTTACATGAAGACTACTTCTATAATAAACAGCTAACATGATTGTTATCATAATGAAATAACAAGCCCAGAACCCAATATTCAATAAAATGACAAAAGACCTTTTCATGTTTTGAAATTACCATCTTAAAACTGATCAAAAGTCTTTAAATGTTTTGGGTTCAGCATATTTTCTATGCAAATTGGGAGAAACTGTCTGCAAAATGACATTTTTGAAGTTTCAAGGCATGGGCACAAAAAGAGAGCACTAATTGCTTAGTGCTCTCTCTAGTAGGGCCTGCACGACGAAGCCCTAAAATAAAAAAGCCCACCGTCGCTAAAGCAATGGTAGGTTCCTTGTCGGGTTTACCCGACGAAGCCCTAAAATAAAAAAAGCCCACCGTCGCTAAAGCTATGGTGGGCAATGTCGACATGACTACCCTCAGTTCGAACCAGATTTGGAGGGATTTGAATAATATTATAACGGTTTCTTATTCTTATTTCAGAGTATAAAAATTCAAAAAACAACTGGAGCGAGTAAAATACCCTTCCCTAACTAGTTTTGAAAAGAATTTTTTACGATTTAGTCGTTTATTAGGGGGATTTAAAGTCTAATTTTCACTTTTCTGATAGAAAACTGCGTTTTTTAAGTCGATGGAGGTCAATTGGCTTGATTTCTTAATAAGTGAATGTCCTAACCAGATTCCCAATAATATCATAGGCAAACTCCCGTATAAGAATATCCAGACAAAAGGTTTTTCAACATAATCTAATGCCCAATCTTGACCTGTTTTATAATTTTGAATAATACCAAAAATACTACTGCTTAGAATTGAAGTAATAACAGATAAAAAGCTAGTCATTATACCCGTTAAATATTTGTTTTTCTTTAAAATAATTACTTCAAAGCCCGCTTGCCGCCCAAACAAATAGCTTGTTACAAAAAGAGTTGAAATTCCTATAAACAGATTTAGTTTATAGGGGAAATCAAATATCCAAAAAAAAGGTCGAGGTTCTAAATTACCCATATACAGGTATATCATAATGAAGTAAGCTATAAATAGTCCTATAAACAAACATTTTATAGCTTCAAAACTTCCTAATTTTTTGGCTAATGAGTCTTCCATAGTGATATTGTTTTATAATATTATTTTAAAATACATAATATATTTTACTAAACTCTAATAATAATTGATTTACAGATTGAAATAATTTCTTTCCAAAATATTCAAGATGCTTTCTTCAGTTAATGGCTTTTCAATAAATCCTTTAACATACTCATTCTCCTTCGCTCGTTTAATATCACAAGGATCGAAAGAAGAAGAAAGGATATATACAGAACACTTGTTTAAAATATTTTCTGATAGACGAGCATATTCTTCTAAAAAATCAAATCCATCCATAATTGGCATATGAATATCCAAAAATATGATATCCGGTATTTTTGTGTGGTCATCACTATTTGCTATCAAATAATCTAATGCTTGAATTGCCTCGGAAAAGCTTGTCACTTTTATTAATTCTGACAAATCCTTAATAATAAATTTATTGATATAACAATCAATCTCTGAATCATCGATTAACATAATTAGAGAAACGGAAGTATCACAAAGTTCTTTCATTTCTTAGATTTAATAGCGTGATCATAAATTTTGTTCCTTTATTCAATTCAGATTCTACAATAATATTGCCCTTTAATTTCTCCACCAGTTCTTTTACTAAATACAATCCCATACCTGTTCCCGGCTTTTCGCTTGAAACCCTATAGAACATTTCAAATATTTTATTTTGATGCTCTGCGGCAATTCCAATGCCATTATCTCTTACAATAATTATTGCCCTATCCATTTTTGTTATAACTCGAATTGAAACAAAAGCGGGCTTATCTAATTGTGTTGAATATTTAATAGCATTACTAAATAGGTTTTCTATTATTTGTCGGGTTCTTTTGGGATCTGAATAAAATGGATGCCACTCATGAATATCTTTTAAAAATAATATTTCTTTATTGTCAACTTTAAAGGATTCAATCACGCTTTTTATAAGGAGGTCAAAATATATTAATTCAATATCTACTGAAGCTCTATTATTTCTAGAATAGTCTAAAACCCTTTTCACAAATACATCCACTTTATTAATGCCAGAGCGAATCAAGTGTATATGTTTAACAGTATTAACTCCGCTAACATCCTTTTCCATTAAATTTAAAATGCCCAAAATAGAAGATAGCGGCGACCTTAATTCATGTGATGTTGCATACACAAAATGGTCAAGCTCATCATTTATTTTTTTGAGTTCTGCATTTTTCGTTTTGATTTGTTGATGCAGCTTAGCCCTTGTAATTAATTCACTAATAAACCCGAACATTTATTTACTTTAGATATGCAATAATTGAAAACTCAAATTGTTGACTTGCTGAGTTTGAAATTTTTGTGTTTGTATTGTAAAACAAATTCACTTCTCCCAGACCTTTTCTACAGAACCCCGCTCCTGCTCTAATGTTACCTGTATTTTGATAAACTGCCATTGCATTCATGCATTTATTGTATTGAAACTGCATGCCTAGATCGATAACACCTGAAGTATTTCTATATGCACGATACATAGCCATTGGTTTTAAATCAATATTTGATTCATTACCTAATTCAAAATCGTAATAAGCAGCAAATTGGGCATAAGCAAGATTTGCATTATCCTGATTTCCCCTCAAGTTGTTTCCTATTCTAAGGATTGATAACGCCAATTCGAGTTTCTCTCTTTTATAGATTATTCCAAAGTCTCCATCATATTGCAATTTAGTATTGATGTTCTCTTTGATTACTGGGTCATATTCTCCACCTGAGGCTATATATGCATCATTTAATCGATCTCCATGAAATGACAGAGAAGCACCTAATCTAAGTGATTGTAATTCGTCTAATTTAATTCGATAGGCATAATTGACTACCCCATAGGTTCTAATCAACACTCCCGATTTGTCAGAAATAAAATTTAATCCTCCGGCTGAATTCAATCCAAAATTCATTTCACCCGAAAGACTGGTCAATACTGGAGCCCCATCAAATCCAATCCAGCTTCTATTCTGTATTAATGAGATCTTATTCCCATCAGCACCAGTAAACCCTACATTTGAAAGCATTCTGTTATTAAAATACTGACTCATTGTATTTTCTGCTTCCTGCTGGGCTTTTGCATTGATTGATATCAATGCAATTGACATGCCGAGGAGAAATGTTGTAATTATTTTAAAACTTTTCATATAACTATTTTTAATTAATTTTTATCGAACCACTGTTATTGCTCCTTTTTTAACTATTTGACCTTTTACAGATAAAATATAATAGTAAGTGTCTTTAGTTATAATTGTGTTGCCAATTGTTCCTCTCCAGTCATTGCTGTAATTTTCTTTTTCGTAAATCTTTTTACCCATTCGATCAAAAATCTGAAGTTTGTTTAGCGGATATTGATCTAGGTTTTTAATTACAAATCGATCATTGATACCATCTCCATTTGGAGTAAATACTAAAGCAGGTTCCACATAGAAATCCTCGACAGCGTCTACAGTAACAGTTGAAGTATTAATACATCCATTCATATCAGTTAGAGTTACAGTATAGTCTGTTTTTGCAAGAACTCTAGCATCAGTGGATTTTGAATAAGGGAAACTGATATTATCAATTGGAGACCAAGCAAAGCTTCCCAATCCTGTGGCAGATAATGTAATTGTCTTACCTCTGCTTACAGAATTTGAAGAAGCAGTAGCTGTTACAGCAGGCAATGGATTAACAATAACTGATATAGTATTGCTTTGAGCTTTGTCTAATGGATTGACTCCTGTAGTTTCAACTTTGTAGATTCCAGTTGCTGTTGCTTTATACGTTTGACTAGTTCCATTAGTACTAATAGCTACATTATCTAGATACCACTGATATTTTTGTGAAACTGTAGAGGTCAATAACACTGAACCACCAGCACAGAAGGTTGTTGAACCAGTTGCTGTGATCACAGGAACTGTAATTAAAGGTGCTGGGTTTACTGTGATATTGAAAATAAAGCTTGTACTACCATAGGTATTCATTGCAGTAACTAAATAGTCTGTTGCAGCAGATGCAGCTGTTGGTATTCCAGAAATAATACCAGTAGTAGTATTGAACACTAAGCCAGTAGGCAACCAAGGACTAATAGTATAGCTTACAACTGTTCCTATAACACTAGGTGTAATTGAAGTTATAGGTGCATATTGTGTAAGTACTAAAGGTGTAGCATAACTTAAATTGCTCGGAGCAACGCCTGTTGCTGATGTAGCATTCACAGTTATGTTTACATTAAAGCTGGTGCTACCATTTGCATTGGTTACTGTAACCAGGTAGTCTGCACTTGTTGATGCGGCACTTGGTGTACCACTGATGATACCAGTTGTTGTGTTCAACACTAAACCTGATGGTAATGATGGGCTGACACTGTAGCTTACTAGTGTTCCTGTTACTGTTGGGTTCAAGTTGCTGATCGCTGTATTTTGTGTATACACTACTGGTGTAGCATAACTCAAATTGCTTGGAGCAGTTCCTGTTACCGGTGCATTAGCAGCATTCACTGTAATATTCACTTTGAAGCTGGTACTTCCGTTTGCATTGGTTGCAGTAACCAAATAATCTGCACTTGCTGATGCTACACTTGGTGTACCACTAATGATACCAGTTGTTGCATTGATACTTAAACCTGTTGGCAAGTTTGGAGTTAATGTATAAGAATCTACTGTTCCTGTTACACTTGGTTTTAAGTTATTGATCGCTGCATTTTGTGTATACACCACTGGTGTAGCATAACTCAAATTGCTTGGAGCAGTTCCTGTAACCGGTGCGTTAACAGCATTCACAGTTATGTTTACTAAGAAGCTGGTACTACCATTTGCAT
>JAPLEO010000006.1 GCA_026391125.1 Bacteroidota bacterium | reverse complement strand
TACTAACGAGCCCTTTTGAGCCACATGCTTCCCCAATACTTGGCGCAAAGCTGCGTGCATTAAGTGGGTTGCGGTGTGGTTATAGCTAGTGTATAAACGCTTTTCAATATTAATTGCAGCAGTTAATTCAACTGTGATATTAGAAGGAAGGTTGTCGATAAAATGAACAATCAGGTCATTTTCTTTTTTGGTATCTGTAACTGAAATCTTTTCTTCTCCAAATTGCAAATAGCCGGTGTCTCCAATTTGTCCGCCACTCTCAGCATAAAAAGGTGTGGTAGCTAATACAACCTGGTATTGCTCCTTACCCTTTGCTTTGATCTTGCGGTATTTAGTTACACGTGTAGCAACTAAAATGTCTTTATATCCTACAAATCCTTCTCCTGATTCTTCATTTAATACTACCCAGTCTTCTGTGTCTTGTACGGAAGCAGCGCGACTCCTATTTTTCTGTTGCAACATCTCTGCTTCAAATCCCTTTTCATCAATACTGATATTATTTTCTGAAGCGATCAAGCGTGTAAGGTCGATAGGGAATCCGAATGTGTCGAATAATTCAAACACCGCTTTACCTTCAATTTCTTTTGATACTGAAGCAGCACTAGCAGTAACCATGTCATCGATTCTTTTCAAACCCTTATCAAGCGTTCTCAAAAATGCATCTTCTTCTTCCTTCACAACTTTCGAAACAAAATCTAGTTGCTGTTTTAATTCAGGAAAAACATTTTCGAATTGAGCAGCAAGTTGCGGCAAAAGTTGATGCAACAATGGTTGCTTATAATTCAAATAAGAATAATAATATCTAACAGCTCTTCGAAGAATTCTACGAATCACATAACCGGCGCCAGTGTTGGATGGTAATTGTCCATCTGCAATCGTAAATGAAATAGCACGTATATGATCTGCGATCACACGGAATGCGATAGCCTCTTTGCTTGAACTGAAATCGTATTGTTGTTTTGTGATTTGTTCTACTACTGCAATAGTTCCAGTGAACACATCTGTATCATAGTTGCTTGTTTTTCCCTGGATCACACGTACCAAACGTTCAAAGCCCATTCCAGTATCCACGTGTTTAGCAGGCAATGATTCCAGCGTACCATCTTTCAAGCGATTGAATTGCATGAATACATTGTTCCAAATCTCGATCACTTGTGGATGGTCGTTGTTCACCAAAGTTTTTCCATCAACAGTTGCACGTTCTTCATCGGTGCGGCAATCAACATGTATTTCACTACATGGCCCACAAGGACCTGTATCGCCCATCTCCCAGAAGTTATCTTTTTTGTTGCCGAGGAGGATTCTATCCGGACTAATTACTTTTTTCCATTCTTCAAAAGCCTCATCGTCTCGATCTAAATTTTCGTTTGCATCGCCTTCAAAAATGGTCACATATAATCGGTTCTGATCGATTTTATAAACCTCTGTCAGTAATTCCCAGCTCCAAGCAATGGCTTCTTTTTTAAAGTAATCACCGAAGCTCCAGTTGCCCAACATTTCGAACATGGTATGGTGATAGGTGTCAACACCAACTTCTTCTAAGTCGTTGTGCTTACCACTCACGCGCAAACATTTTTGGGTATCTGCAACGCGCGGATTGGGGGCATTTTTATTTCCTAGAAAGTAATCTTTGAATTGATTCATGCCCGCATTGGTGAACAAAAGGGTAGGATCGTTTTTCACCACAATGGGTGCTGATGCCACAATCTGGTGTTGTTTAGAAGCAAAAAAGTCTAAAAATTGCTGGCGTATCTGAGCACTGGTCATCATTTTTATTCGAAATTTTAATCAATGGATGGGCCTTAGAAACTATCTTTGACAGCTTTTCAGGGATTGCAAAGGTAAGGATTACCTATCTGTGGTTAGTTATGAGCACGAAAAAAGTCAAATACTATTATAATACACACACCCTCCGCTACGAAAAGCTGGAAACGCCGCTTCGTGTGCGACTTTTACAGGTATTTGGGTTCATTGCAGCTTGTATGGTTACAGGGTTGCTCATAGTCTTCATTATTTTTAAATACATCGATAGCCCCAAAGAAAAGATTCTTCGTCAGGAAAATGATGACTTGAAGGAAAGTTATAGTCTTTTAACGGATCGAATGAATGAGTTAGAGTTACAAATGGACGAGCTAGAGAATAGAGACAACAATGTGTATCGCTCTATTTTTGGTTCTGATCCAATACCGGATAGTGCTAGAGTAAAAGATATGGAGCGTAAGAATGAAGTGAAGCTGGTAACAAGAATGGGTGAGGGCGAACTAGTGAAAAGTATGACTGCACAGTTAAACAATCTTTCACTAAGAACTGCCTATCAAGATAAATCATATGTTTTGATCGCCGATTTCGTTAAGAATAAAGAAAAATTATTGAATGCTACTCCTTCTATTCAGCCGGTAAGTAATAAAAATCTGAATAGAATAGGTTCTGGATTTGGGTATAGAATTGACCCTGTTTATAAGGATCGTAGACATCATATGGGATTAGATTTCACTGCCCCAATTGGTACCCCTATTTACGCTACTGCTGATGGTACAGTAAGAGATGCTGGTTTTAATACAGGAGGTTTTGGGAATCGTGTGGTGATCAATCATGGATTTGGTTATGAAACTTTATACGGACATATGGTGCGGATCAAAGCACGGGTTGGTGAAAAAGTAAAACGTGGTGAAGTGATAGGATATGTGGGAAATACAGGCAAAAGCACCGGACCGCATTGCCATTATGAAGTGCATAGAAGTGGCATTCCTGTTGATCCGATCTATTATTTTTATAATGATCTAACGCCAGCTCAATTTGATCGAATCTTAAAACTGGCTGCTGCTAGTAACCAAAGTTTAGACTAACTTATCCATTGAATTATGGAACCAGGTGTAAAAGAATACTTACTTAGAATTTTAAATACCATTGCCATTGCAGGGTTATGTTTGATGCTCAATATCATTGCAGGAATCAAATACGAATTGGCATTTGTAGAAGATCATATACAATGGAAGAATGTTGCTTTCTATCTTTTCTTGGTATCCAGCTTAACTGCATTGACTCTTTATATTATTAAAATCTGGCGAAAGCCTTTAGATTTCGAACAATAAAAAACCCGACAACTGCAAGGAAATCCATCCATGAGTGCCGGGTTTACATATCATTCGAGAAAACTAGTTCTTACCGTCTTTGGTATCAATGATCACAGGAGTACTTCCTTTGCCCATAATAATTACTTTTGAATTGGGAGAAGTAACCAAACCTTTCATCACCTGAATATTTTCGTACTGCAACTGTTTGTCGGTTAATCCAGAACTCATGATACGCTGATAGTCTGCGATACCCTGTGCTTCTACACGTTTACGTTCTGCTTCTTGTTTTTCTTTCTGCAAAACGAATTCCATTTTCTGTGCATCCTGTTCTGCTTTAATCTTTTCTTCGATAGAAGCTTTTACAGTGGCAGGAAGTGTGATATTTCTAACCAATAATTGCTCTAAAACAAGTCCTCTTTTTTTGAAATCAGATTCAATGGTTTTGAAGATCCTTGTTTGAAATTCATCTCTTCTGGTTGAGTATAAATCAACAGCTGTATAGTACACAGCGTTATCACGAATTTTTGTTCTGGTAATTGGTCGTACCACTTTGTCTTTAAAGTCCATACCAGTTTCTTTCACCAGCATTGGAGCTTCAGTTGCCATGACGCGATACAAAACAGTAAGGTCGATCACCACTTCCAATCCATCTGCAGTTAAAACGCGGATGGCATCATCGCCGGCAACATCGCCTTCGTTGTGAACGCCACTCATGGTATAGTTCTGAGTTTTGATATCGATTTTGTTGACATCAATCAATGGATTTACAAAAGTTAGTCCACTTGTAAGTACATCATTTTGTACTTTACCAAACATAGATTTTACACCAATCTGTCCAGCATCAATTTGTTTGATACAAGAGGTGAGAATTCCTAAGACAATCATTCCTAAACCAACTAAACGGGCTATGGATGCGTATTGTGGAAGTGGTTGTTGTTGTGCTTTTAAATAAAATGCGGCGATGAATACGATCAAGCCGAGGATAATGAGTAACATAATTTGTTATTTAATTGATATAATAATGAGTAGCAGAATCGATCAAAATATTACAAGGTTCAAAAATTAACTACTATGGTCTAATACAATGAGCCACTGTCCTTTAATTTTTCGGAAGAGTAAAGTGTAAGCACCTCCTACATCTCCAATACTTCTTTTTAAGTGCCATTTGCCTACTACAAAATAGTATTCAGGAGACAATTTTCTGAATTCAACGAATTCAAAATCCAAATGTCCCATTGCTGCAGTATCTGGATATCCTTTTTTATAGTTGTCAAGCGTTTTTTGGTAGCCATTGCTTACCGATTTGCCTATGAATAACAAACTATCACTTTTCCAATAGCCTTTCATAAAAGCAGTTACATCAGCTTTATTCCAATCGTCACGCTGTCGGTTTAATAATTGTTTGATCGCAGTTACATCGTTATTCTGTGCGTAGAGGTTTTTGATGGGTGCGAAAACAAGAATTAAGCAAAGAATTGTTAGTAGCCTGAGCGGGCGGTTCATAAAAATTATTTTTGGAAAGCTACAACAATCTGATGGCTCTAACCATTTCAAATTTATTAACTTAACTCCATGGAATACGTGGTACATCTCGAAAAAGACAGAAAATTATCAAAGATCGTAGTTGAATCTTTGCCAGAATTAACGTTGCATAAAAATATCCCGATACGTTTAATGGCGAGTATCATCAGTCAGCAACTGAGTACTAAAGTTGCGAAAGTGATTTTTAAACGCTTTCTAGAATTGTATGGTGGGAAAGAACCATCCCCGGCTAAAGTTTTAGCAACAGACCCAACTGTATTGCGTGCCATTGGATTAAGCAATAATAAAGTCGGCTATCTTTTAAACGTTGCCAGCTTTTGCATAGAACATAAAATCACAGACAAGAAATTATTGCAAATGAGCAACGAGGAAATTATTGATTTGCTCACTCAGATCAAAGGGGTAGGTAAATGGACGGTTGAAATGCTCCTCATGTTCACATTGGGTCGTGAAGACGTATTTGCAGTGGATGATTTAGGTATACAACAAGCTATGATCAGGTTATACAAACTCGACAATACCGATAAGAAAGCATTGAAAGAAAAAATGCTTCAGTTATCTGCGAAGTGGAGTCCGTATAGAACCTATGCCTGTCTTCATTTATGGCAGTGGAAGGATGACAAATAATTAGGCTGAGTTTCTAGCAGCATTAATTACTCCAAACATACTTCTTGTTACCAATTTTTCATAGAGCGGTTTCAATGCAGGGTCTACTTCTTCGTTGTGCAATTTGTTTAAAGCGTATTGCTGAATGGTAAGAAGTGGCAAAACAATTTTATCGCGCATTTGGATCGAAGCCTTGCCAGGTTTATCATCTTCCATTAAAGTGGTTGCATCTGCTAATTCTAAAACAAGTTGTGAGGTAAGATCGAATTCTGCTTTAATGATTTCCCAAACCGGACCAAACTGTGGATCTTTCTTTACATACTCTGTAAGTGGGAAGAAAGATTTGAGCATACTCATCATACTATTATCGATCAGTGTGCGGAAGAATAAAACATTTCGGAACATGGCTTTAGTATCGTTCCACAATCCTCTTTCTTTCATTTGTTGTAATGCGGTACCTACTCCAAAGAAGCCGGGTACATTTTGTTTCAGCTGACTCCAACTTCCCACAAACGGGATTGCCCTCAAGTCTTCGAATCTTAAGCCACCACTGTTTCCGCGCTTTGCAGGGCGACTAGCGATATTGCTTTTGCTATAGTAATTCAGCGGACTGAATTGCTGCATATAAGCCAAGAATAGTGGGTGTGTTTTAAACCCTTGATAAGAAGCGTGGCTAATCTTTCCCAGTTCTTCCATCAAGAATCGATCGTGTTGGGAGATTTGTATTCTGGTATCTGCAAATAATTCATTACTCAAACCGGCGCTTAGCAATTGTTCTAAATTGTATTGCGATGATTGGATGGTTCCGAAATTAGAAGTGATCGTTTGACCTTGTATGGTTAATTGAATCTCTTCGTTTTCGATATTGTTGCCAAGTGATGAGTAAAATTTATGAGTCTTTCCGCCTCCACGTGATGGTGGTCCGCCACGGCCATCAAAAAATTTCGCTTTAATATGATACTTACGTGAGATGGCTGTGAGATTTTCTTTTGCAGTATAGATACTCCAGTTAGCTTGTAAGTAACCACCATCTTTGGTACCATCACTAAATCCAAGCATGATGGTTTGGTGATGATTTCTTAATTGTAAATGGGCATTATATTCAGGTAAGTTATAGAGCAGATCCATGGTAGTTTCTGCCTGATCAAGATCATCGATTGTTTCAAACAGGGGAACAATGTCAATCAACATAGTTTCTCTCTTCCAACCGCAAAGACGGAGTAGCGCATAAACTTCCATCATATTTACAACGCCTTGGCAGTTACTGATCACATATCGATGGCAGCCTTCTTCACCGTTTTCTTTTTGAATGGTTTTGATGGCGTACATGCTTTCCAGTGTATCTCTAGAAATCGTATCTGTGATTTCAGAAGGGTCAACAACGGTATCAATCTTGGCTAGAGCTTCAATTTTTTCTGCACCTGTCAACGCTGAATAATTTCCTGGAAGTAATGCGGGTTTCCCCTTTTCTTTTAACTCTTTATCAATTTGCAGAATAACAGCAGTATGTATGCGGCTATCTTGGCGGATATCGAGTGATGCAAAGTGGGTACCAAATATTTTTACTTTATGAATTAAGCTATCAAGTCTATTCAAGTACAAAGAATGATGATCTTTCATCAGTAATTCACGAGCTGCATAGAGTTCATGGATGAGCTCTTCTTTTTTAATACGCTTACTCGCTTCAGGTCTAAATACATTTTCATACAACTGTTGTTCCAATTGCGCAATGATCGTATCAACACCTGTGAAAGTTAATCTGCGCTTGAGTTTGCGGATATCTCGATAATAGCAAACAACGATGGCACTTCTGAGTGCATCGGCTACTTTTAAAGTAGTTGGTCCGTTTACAAAAGGATTTCCATCCCGATCACCACCAGGCCAAAATCCAAGTTCAATAAAAGGATTTTCGCCATCGTAAGCACTATCAAAAACTTCGCGATTGATATAGTTGTAAATATTGCCGATCGAAGGATAAAGAATATTTTCTAAGTACCACATGAGGTTCACAGCCTCATCGAGAGGGGTTGGCTGTTTTTTATTGAAAAATGGCGTGATACCAAGTTGTTGGATATAGGCGTTGATGGTATGAAAATCGTTTTTCCCGATGGCCTCATTCATGTCGTGAATGATGCCAAGTACAGAGCCAGGGTAGAATTGAGTAGGGTGTGCGGTTAGTACCACGCGAACCTTGAATTTTTTCAGCTTGCTTTTTAAGATCTGAGATTTTCCAGCAAAATTGGTTTCACTGATTAAGGTCTTGAGACTACCCGGACCCTCCACATTGTTTACAGTTTCAAATGCGGCATCTTCAATCGCATCAAATAATACAATCTGACGTTCTATGTATTGTACAAATTTAAATAAACGAGCAACTTTGTCGGCTTCATCTTTTGCATTGGTATGCTGCGCAAAAAAGTGGTCAACAATATGCATGGGCGTTTTTGCATCTGCGTATCCGTCGATGCAAGCCTGTAACAAAATGGGTAAAAGGGCTCCAACATTGGCAATTCCTGAAAATGGAAGTGCAGAGAATAAACTATTATAAATGGTGTATTTATCGGTTACGTTCCGCTTAAAATTGATGATATATTCAGAAGAAGGCATAGTATAATTAAGCAACTAAGATAATTGATTTTGCCAAAAAACTAAGATGAAATAATCGTGAAATCCAAATCTGGCTTGATTTTCAGGCTAATGATCGTTAGTTATATTCAGAAACATTAAGCCACTCTTCATAATTATAACATCCCTTAATTAAACTTCTCTATTTTTAAAAAGTCATACCCAAACAAAATACGGCATGGTCCCCACCGACAAAGAACTTCTTGCCCAATTTTCCAATGGTAATACTAAGGAAAAGGGGTTTACAGCTATTGTGCGAAAATACCAGGAGAAACTCTACTGGCATATTCGTAGAATGGTCATTGATCATGCAGATGCAGATGATGTTTTGCAGAATGTATTTATTAAAGTATGGAAGGGCCTAGAAAATTTTAGAGAGGATAGTCAGTTGTATACCTGGCTATATCGGATTGCTACCAATGAAACCTTGAGTTATTTAGAGAAGCAGAAGAGAACTACTACTCAGAGTTTGGATGAATTGGAATCTAGTTCTGTCAATAAGATCAAGGCTGATACCTATTTTGATGCTAATCAGTTAGAATGGAGATTACAATTGGCCATACAGGAATTGCCAGAAAAACAGCGACTTGTATTCAATTTGCGTTATTATGATGCCATGCCCTATGAAAAAATGAGTCAGATATTAGAAACGAGTGAGGGTGCTTTAAAGGCCAGTTATCATCATGCAGCAAAAAAAATCGAAGCCTTCTTAAAAAATTATTAAACCAAAAGCTTTTAAAACAGTCAAATTTCCGTTGGAACCCCAGAATACGATATTAGAAGAACTTAGGGAAATAGCCCCATTACTAATGGAAGTTGGCACAAAAATGCCTTTTCAGGTGGCGGATGGGTATTTCGAGAACTTTCCCGAAACCGTGCTCGAGAAAGCGCATATTGGTCTGCTATACAATATTGAAAAACCCATTTATCAGGTGCCTGACCAATATTTCAGTGGTTTGGCTGATCAGATCTTATCAAAAGCAAAGGCTGCAGAGTTTGCTGAAAAAGTAAAGGTTTTGCCGATGCGCAAAATGCGCAATTGGGTAACTTATGCTGCTGCTGCAATTCTTACAGGAATCATGGTAACTGGTTCACTTATGTTTTCTGATAAAAAACAAGCGAAAGATTTTGAAAAATATAGCTCGCTCGATATTCCTTCTACACTTGATAAGGTAGCTGAAGCAGATCTGACGGCCTATTTAGATACAAATCCTGTAGTAAGCACAGAAGATTTGGCTGAAAATGAATCAGCAGCTTTGCCCAATACGAAAGAAAAAATTCAGAATATAAGTGTTGAAAATTTGCATCACTATTTAAATGACAATGGAGTTCTAGAACCTAATCAGGGATTAGTCTCCGAAAATTAAAGAAACATGAAAAAAATTATACTTTTATTATTTTTAGCTGTGTTGTCTTTTTCTACCTACGCACAGAAGCCTCCAAAAGGAGAAGGTCAAGGTCAAGGTCAAAAACTACCTAAACCTCAGGATGGTCCGAATATCATGGGCTTAAAAATCGCTTTTATTACCCGTCATTTGTCGCTTTCTACGGATGAGGCCCAAAAATTTTGGCCTGTTTATTATGATTATTCAGATAAAGTCCGAGCTTTAAGAAACGAATCAAAAGAGGATGAGTTAGCTTTTGAGGAAAAGCTCTTGAATGAACGTAAAAAATTCAAAGTTGAAATGAAAAAAATTCTTGGAACTGATGAACGTGCTAATAAAGCTTTATCAGTTGACAGAGAATTCAACAATGTATTAAAGAAAGAATTAGAAAATCGTAGAATGAAGCGTGAAATGAATAAAGAGAATAAATAAAAGGGGGGACACTTTTATTTTGATTAGAGTGCTGCCACTAGGCGGCACTTTAAGATTTAAGGCGTTTTCAAAACGGGATGTTGTATGTCGTGATAAAAAAGAAAGGTCCATTTTTTATCTTTTCCTTCCTGCCACCACTTTTGTCGAAGCTCCATACATTTCTTTCCATCATAATCGTATTTAGCCACGAACTTACTTTTCATTTGTTGTAATTGAGGTGTTACATCTCCGCCAAAAAATGCAATTTCACTTCCTTCGTGAATCCAGAAAGCTTGGTGATTTATGCAATGGCCACCTGTTACCTGATAAAATATATTATCAGCAATCCAGCCTTCATTTTCTGTAAGCCAAACTACTTTGCTAAACTCCTCTAATAATTCAAAATCACTTGTTGTATAGGAACTAGTGCCATGTTCCATTGCGTAATCAAATTCACGTTTTTGAACATAATAAGTAGCATAAGGAAAACTAATAAACCTTTCTTCTGTTTGATGGGATTGAATAGTAATGCCTCCAGCATGATCTTTATGCAAATGGCTCATTAATACTTTTGTAACCTGAGAAGGGTTGATCCCAAACTTCATTAAATTATCGTGAAGCTGCGGACTGCCTTTCGAATTTAAATAGCCAAGTCCGGTGTCTAAAAGTATCACATCGTTTTCCGTGATAATTACAAATGGCTGGATCTCTACTAGTAAACTACCAATGGGTCTGCTATTTAATTGTTCTGTGCTTTGATCGAAGGGTACAAATATTTTTGTTTTATCAATGGTAAAACTGCCTTCTGATAATGGAATGATCCGCATTGGTTCGTAATTATTTTAGCGCAATACCATTTGACGGTCTGCATCTAAGCGCAATAGAATAAATATTAAAACAGTAAATGTCAATAACGATGATCCTCCATAACTAATAAGCGGTAGCGCAATTCCAATGATCGGGAATAATCCAATTGTCATGCAGACATTCACAGTAATATGGAAGAACAAAATACTTGCAACACTATAAGCGTAAACCCTACTAAAAGTACTGCGCTGTCGTTCGGCCATATTTACAATTCTTATTAATAGGAATAAATAGATCATTAGGAAAATAGCGCAACCAACAAAACCAAAGGCTTCTCCCAATGATGTGAAAATAAAATCGGTATGTTGTTCGGGAACATATTTCCCGCGTGTTTGAGTTCCTTTCAAAAATCCACGACCTCTAAATCCGCCAGAACCGATAGCAATCTTACTTTGCCTTACATTATAATCATCCGGTTTAAATGAAGCTTTAGCACCTGCAGCAATTTCTGATTTATTGTGTTTGTTCTGACTACAATCGTAATCCTTACCTACTGCACTATAGATTCTTTGACTTTGATAGCACTCAAATACGTTGTTGAAAATATAGGGTACTGCAAAACGCTGAATGCCTACACAAATGGCCCAGGTAGCTACAATGACCATTAAGAGTTTACTATTTCTTTTGATCTGCCTTCTTAAAATGTAAATTAATATGGCTGCGATAGCCGTTAATACAATTGCTAATATGTTTGGATCAACAATAAGGGTAGCAACCACCAATGCCCCAAACGAAATACCAATTACCAGAATTTCTGCAGGCAATCCCTCACGATACATAGCAATAAAAAAACTAAGGTAAACCAATGCTAAGCCCGTTTCATGCTGGAGCCTTGCTAAAACAGCGGGAAGTAAAATAATCCCAACGGCAATTAATTGCGAACGTTTTTTGGTGAAATCCATATTCTGCATCGACAAGTATTTTGCCAATGCAAGTGCCGCAAATATTTTACAAAGCTCAGCAGGTTGTAAATTAAATCCACCACCCAGTGCTATCCAGCTTCTTGAACCTTTTATGTCTTTCCCTATTACAAATGTGGCAATCATCAATAAAATACCAAATGCATATGCCAAATTTGCAAGTGCAGTAAACAGTTTACTGTCGGCCAATAAAATAAAAGTGGCAATGAGGGTGCATGCGCCAGCAAAGATTAATTGTTTGCTGTAATTGGTTTTCCCTCCCATGAATAATTGTAACCAGTTTGTACCAGTACGATATTCAACCATGAAAATACAAAGGATCCCAATTGATACTAGTATCGCATACAAGGCTACGATGGTCCAGTCAACACCTCTTGAAACAGAATTATTTCTTGTGCTCATGTTATGCCTTAGTTTTTTTAATCAACCACTTTTTATCGTCTGTCATTAATAACGCATTGCTAGTATTGGTTGGTTTCTTTTTCCCTGAATCTTTTTTATTAAGGGGTAATGAGGGTTTTACCTTTTTATTCTCCGGTAATATCATTTCTAACTGTTCAATGTTCTTGTCTTTATTGATTGGGGTTTTATCATTGTTATCTTCTTCTTCTGTACTATTCCTTTTTTCTTCTGCTTCTAATTCTGTTTTTGCAGCAGCAGCTTCTTGTGCTAATTTAATCTGGCGTTGATTGTCTTTTTTTACATACCAATCTTTGATCGCCCCTGGAATTAAATCGGCTTTTGATATGCGCTCAACTTCAGCAAGCCTATCAGTTGCAATGGTATCGTTCAAATATTTTTCCATAATGAAAGCGCCAATTGGTCCGGCCCATGTAGATCCAAATCCTGCGTTCTCAACAATTACTGCCACCGCAATAGTTGGATTGTCTTTAGGTGCGAAGCAAACAAAAAGCGAGTGGTTTTTACCGTGCGGGTTTTGAGCCGTACCAGTTTTGGCACAGTATTCAACGCCTGGTACTTTAATGCCAGCTGCTGTTCCGTATACTGTTACATCATGCATGCCTTCGTGTACAGCTTTAAAAACGGTATCTGCAGTATGGGTAACCACATGTTTTCTTCGATACTTAGCAAGGTAAACAGTGTCGTCTTTTTCTTCCTGTTCAATACTATCTACAAAATGGGGTGAATAGTAATAGCCTTTATTGGCAATAATGCACATCATATTGGCGAGCTGCATGGGAGTGGCAGTCATTTTGTCCTGACCAATGCCTAGGGTTAAAATGGTACAGCTGTTCCACCTGTTTCTGCCATATGCTTTGTTGTAAACTGAGGTATCCGGAACACTAGCTTTGTTTTCGCTAGGCAAATCAACATCAAGTGTAGTTCCCATTCCAAATTTATTCATGTACTCTTTCCACTTTAAATAGCCTAAAGTAGAATTATGGTATTCTGGATTGTCGATAGCCATTCTGAATACCTGCGAAAAATAAGAGTTACAAGAATTTGCCAATGCCAATCTTAATGAGGCAGCGTGGCCTGCATTTTTGTGTTCGCATTTTACTACCACGCCACAGCTAGTATAAGACCCATAACAAGGAAAACCATAATTAGGTGTAATCAATCCTTCATCTAATGCAATAACAGCGCCAAGTGGTTTGAAGGTAGATCCTGGTGGATATTGCCCTTTGATGGCGCGATTAAACATAGGGCGTGCTGTATCGAGTAACATCCGACCTAAATTCTTTCTTCTTGCGCTACCTGTTAAATCATTCGGATTATAATTGGGAGAAGATACCATGGCAATGATGCCCCCTGTTTTTGGATTGATGGCAACAGCGCTTCCAATTTTATTCGCTAATAATTTCTCTGCAAGTTGTTGTACTTCCACATCCACACTCGTATATAAGTTTCTTCCCGCAACTGCAGCAGTATCAAACATTCCATTTTCATAAGCACCTTGAATCCGACTTTTATTATCGCGGATAAAGCGTTTGATGCCACGTTCACCCATCAACACTTTTTCGTAAGTTCTTTCTAGGCCGTTCATTCCGGCATAGTCGCCCATTTCATAACCATCCTCTCTATGTTTTCTCAAATATCCAGTATCCACTTCCGCAATATAGCCGAGTACTTGTGCGCCGGTATTGTAAGGGTAGGTTCTTACTGAACGATCGATCAGATTGAATCCTGGAAATTTGTACATGTTCTCATAGAGCTTAGCATAAAGTTCTTGAGTGAGTAACGCTTCAAAAATGCTAGGCTTAACGCTAGTGTTTTTGAAAATGATCTCTCGCATTCTTTTTCTATATTCAACAGTATCGATATTCAGAAGTGCGCATAGCGCTAAGGTATCTGTGCCTTTAGATTCAACAGGAGTAACCACTAAATCGTAACTGATGGTATTCTCGAGCATAGCTTTTTTCTTGCGGTCGAAAATGATTCCTCTATCGGGGTAAATGATCTTTCGATAGATGGCATTATTTTCTGCAGCCATCTTGTATTTGGCAGAAAAAATTTGCAGGTTGATTAGTTGGATTAAGATCACCACAAAAACCAACAAGAAAATGATTTGTACTACTCGGCTTCTGCTTTGATTAAATACAGACATAGAAAATGTTTATGCAGCGTTTGTGCGG
>JAPLEO010000062.1 GCA_026391125.1 Bacteroidota bacterium | reverse complement strand
TATGGTGGTTTTGCCGAGGGTGTTCACCTCTTCCCATTCCGAACAGAGAAGTTAAGTCCCTCATGGCCGATGGTACTCGCGTTAAGCCGGGAGAGTAGGTAGCTGCCATATTTATTATAAAGAACCCGTTCATTAATTTGAGCGGGTTTTTTTATGCACCAACATGAAGCAGAGATAAAAGATAAAAGATAAGAGTGAAGAGAGGAGGGAAGATTTAAGTGAGAAGTGAGGAGTGAGGAGTGAGGAGTGAGGAGTGAGAAGTGAGGAGTGGACGATGATCATCTCAAACGATTAAGCCGATGCCCGCATCGGCTTAGAGTAGAATATAGCGGGTGAAATTATTTTAGACTAGAATCATTCTATAGACCGAACCAGCTTTTTAGCAACTTAAGAGCCTTAGAGAGCTAACAACCAAGTAATCACCGCAACTAATTACAATCCAATTAAACTACAAAAAACCTCCACTCCTCACTCCTCACTTCTCACCTCTCACTCCTCTCTTCACTCTTATCTATAAAACTTTTATCTTCTTCCTACATGAGTCCTTCATCCGCAAAAGAATAGTATCCCTCATCACTTACAATGATGTGATCCATGACTTGTATGTCTAAGAAGGCCGCCGCATTTTTGATTTTGTTGGTGAGTTGCTCATCTGCTTTACTGGGCTTTAAATTTCCACTTGGATGATTATGACAAAGTATGATCGAAACTGCGTGATGGTCTAGTGCTTTCTTTAAAATAATGCGTGGATCTGCAACTGTTCCTGTGATGCCTCCTTCACTAATTGTTTCCTGACGAATGATATGATTAGCCCTGTTCAAATACACTACCACAAAGCTTTCCATCTGTTTGTGTCCTAACTCAGCCTGCAAATAAGAAGCAACATCACTGCTTTGTTTAATAGTACTCTTTTTCTTAATCGCCATATTCCTTCGAACGCCTAACTCTAAAGCCGCAGCAATCGTTACAGCTTTTGATTTTCCCAAACCATTGATTTTGAAATTTATCATTTCTACTACACTAAGGTTTGAAAGCCCTTGCAAATTGTTATGCACATTCTGCATCAGACCAATGGCAATTTCCATCGCTGTATTAGTTTTATTTCCATTATTAATGAGGATGGCAAGTAGCTCTGCATTACTCAATGTTTCTGCACCTTTCAGGAGCAATTTTTCTCGTGGCTGATCCTCGGGCGACCAGTTTTTGATAGACGTTTTTTGCATGTTGAAATTTATTCTACTTTCAAAATACAATTTCCTTCGCTTATCTCTATCTTCGCGGCATATTCCCAAGCAAGCTATGAATCCTAATGTTAAGATCTTCTCAGGAAACGGATCACAAAAGTTGGCTGAAAAAATAGCACAACGTTTTGGTGCCCCGATCGGTAAAATAAACATTCAAAAATTCAGTGATGGGGAATTTCAACCCATTTTTCTGGAAAGTATCCGCGGCGATTATGTTTTTTTAGTGCAAAGCACTTTTGCTCCAACAGATAATCTGATGGAACTGCTGCTCATGATTGATGCAGCAAAAAGAGCTTCCGCCTATAAAGTAATTGCAGTAATTCCGTATTATGGATTTGCCCGCCAAGATAGAAAAGATAAACCCCGTGTGGCAATTGGAGCTAAATTGATAGCTACTTTGTTGGAAGCTGCAGGTGCTGATAGGATTATTACAATGGACCTACACGCACCACAGATTCAAGGCTTCTTCGATGTTCCAGTGGATCACTTAGATAGCTCAGCCATCTTTATCCCCTATATCGAACAATTGAAACTAACAAACCTGGCTTTTGCTGCTCCGGATGTAGGCAGTACCAATCGTGTTCGTGAGATTGCTAGCTATTTCAACGCACCAATGGTGATCTGTGATAAACACCGTAAACGTGCAAACGAGATTTCTAGCATGGTAGTGATTGGAGACGTTACTGGAAAAGATATCGTGCTGATTGATGACATCTGTGATACAGGCGGAACACTAGCAAAAGCTGCTAGCCTACTCAAGGAAAAAGGCGCTACCAGTGTCCGCGCTTTAATCACACACCCAGTATTGAGTGGCCCGGCTTATGATAATATTGAAAATAGCGTTTTAGAAGAATTGGTGGTTTGTGATACTATCCCTTTAAGACAAACTTCTAAAAAGATCAAATCCATTTCTGTAGCAGATCTATTCGCCATCGCGATCAGAAATGCCTATGAAAATAAAAGTATTACCAGCCTCTTTATCCATTCCCAATTGAAAGGAAGAGAAAAGAGTTAGAATTATTTAATATATGTAAGCCCTTTTCAGCTATATCAGTCTGAAAAGGGCTTTTTATTTTAGAATAAATCACGTTGAATGACCTAATTCTATTGATTTTTCTTACCTTCGCCGTCCAAAAAACAATAAAAATGAAGACAATTACAATCGAAGGACAACTGAGGACCGAGCATGGCAAAAAAGCCGCCCGCCAGATTCGCTCTCAGGAAAACGTGCCAGGTGTAATTTACGGGGGTGCTCAGGAGATCAATTTTTCTGCTCCTGCTAAGGCTTTCAAGCCTTTAGTGTACACTGGTGAATTCCAATTAGCTGACGTTAAAGTTGACGGTAAAAACTACCGTTGCATTTTGAAAGATCTGCAATTTGACAAAATTAGTGATGCCTTGATTCACGTAGATTTACTAGAACTAGTAGATGACAAAAAAGTGATCGCTACCTTACCATTGAAATTCGTAGGAACTTCAGTAGGTGTAAAAGGTGGTGGTAAATTGGTTATCAAAATGAAGTCACTGAAAGTAAAAACTTTACCTAAGTACTTAAAAGAAACCATTGAAGTGGATATCACTAATTTGGAATTGAACGAAAACATCCGTGTGGAAGATGTGAAAGATCCTAACTATGAGGTTATGAACTCTCCACGTATTCCAATTGCATCTGTTGTGATGACTCGTCAGTTAAAGCAAGAAGAAGCTACTGCAGAAAAGAAAAAATAATTCTTTTCTCAAAACATATCAAGCGCCCCGATTCATCGGGGCGTTTTTATTTAACCTAGCTCATAGCTTGATTTTGTGGTTCATCCTCAAGCCACTAATTTTGACGCATCGTATGAATAAATTTTTAATAGTAGGATTAGGCAATATTGGAGATGAATACCACCATACCCGCCACAATATCGGGTTTGATGTGGTTACCGAATTTGTACTGAAGCAAGGTGGGTTTTTCAAGAACGATCGCTTAGCCGATGTGGCTGAAGTGAAATGGAAAGGGAAAACCTTTATTTGCATCAAGCCTACTACTTATATGAATTTAAGTGGCAAGGCTTTTAAATATTGGATGGACAAAGAGAAAATCGAAATTACCAATACGCTTACTATTGTTGATGACTTAGCACTTCCGCTAGAAAAACTTCGATTAAGGGGAAATGGATCTGATGCTGGTCATAATGGATTAAAAGACATACAACTTACACTAGGTACCGATGAATACCCAAAGCTCAGATTCGGTATCGGAAATAACTTCCCCAAAGGCCGCCAGGTTGATTTTGTTTTGGGGAAATGGCAGGCAACAGAACAAGGCATTGTTAATCAAAAAGTTGCCAAATGTTCTGAAATTATCGAATTATTTGCCTCTATTGGATTGGAGAAGACCATGAGTCAGGTAAATAATTTAATATTCACATAATAAAACAGCCCTATTTACAGTTATAGTTGAAGCAAATATAATTTAAGTAATCCGCCGTACCCGGAACCCAGGGTTTTCAAAGGGCTCCCTATCGATTATTTAGTTACTATTTAAACGCTACAGCTATGAAAATTTTCTGTGTAGGGCGTAATTATGCAGAGCATGCAAAAGAACTAGGAAACGATATCCCTGAAGAACCAGTGATATTCATGAAGCCTAAGTCTGCCTTGCTCCAAGCTAATACTCCCTTCTATTATCCGGAGTTTTCGAATGAACTTCACTATGAAGTGGAGTTAGTGCTACGCATCTCCAAAAACGGAAAATACGTACCGGAATATCAAGCTGAAAAATACTACGATGCCATAAGTCTGGGCATCGACTTCACCGCCAGAGATATACAAGCTGAATTAAAGAAGAAGGGCCTTCCTTGGGAAAAAGCAAAAGCCTGGGATAATTCCGCTGTGCTTGGAAAATGGATCGAGTTAGATCCTTCCATGTTGAAGAACCCATTTCATTTTACGCTGCAACAAAATGGGAATACCGTGCAAACTGGCGATTCTAATCACATGATTTTTTCGTTCAATAAAATTATTGCCAACATATCTACTTATTTCTCACTCAATATCGGAGACCTGGTTTATACAGGAACCCCTGCTGGTGTGGGCGAATGTGTAGTAGGCGATTTGTTAGAAGGGTTTTTGGAAAAAGAAAAAATGTTTGAGCTGACTATAAAATAACAGGAACAAAAAAAATGCTGACCACCAATATTTTAACGAGTGCATACAAGCTGATGGTTACGGCCAAAGCTATGTGTGACACATATGATGCAAACCGACAGGTCTGCAAATATGTGCACAGCACTTCGCGTGGTCATGAAGCAATACAAGTGGCAACTGGAATGCAATTACTCAATTGCGATTGGGTGAGCCCTTATTACAGAGATGATTGTATGATGCTGTCGATCGGATTTAGTCCGTATGAAATGATGCTCCAACTACTTGCAAAAAGGGATGATCCTTTTTCAGGTGGTCGTTCTTATTATTGTCATCCAAGCAGCAGAGATAAAAATCGTCCATCCATTGTGCACCAAAGTAGTGCCACAGGTATGCAAGCCATACCAACTACTGGTTTAGCACAAGGACTACAATTCTTAGAACAGCATCAGAATACGCACCTCATTAAAAGTGTAGATAATCAATTACCGATTGTACTTTGTTCGATGGGTGATGGTGCAATGACAGAAGGAGAAATCAGTGAAGCCTTACAATTTGCTGCATTAAAACAATTGCCTGTTGTTTATTTGGTTCAAGATAATCAATGGGGCATTAGTGCACAGGCTGATGAAACCCGCACTATGAATGCCTATGAATATGCTGCAGGGTTCAAAGGATTAAAAAGAATGCAGTGTGATGGTAGTGATTTTATTCGTAGTTACGAAACCATGAATCAGGCTATTAACTATGCAAGACATGAACGTAAGCCGGTGTTGGTTCATGCAAAAGTTCCTTTACTTGGTCATCATACAAGTGGCGTCAGAAAAGAATTTTATAGAAGTAGAGAAGACTTATTGAAACATGGCCTTTATGATCCAATTCCAAAAATGCGGATGCTATTAAACGGAATGGGATTAACAGAAGGAGAGGTGAATCAATTGGAAACTGTAGCAAATGAAAAAGTTGCACTTGATTTTACAAAAGCACAAGCCGCAGCAGAGCCCGATATTAGAACGGTGGAAGACCACGTGTTTGCTCCATCCATCATCAAAGAAGAACGTGGAATCAGAAATCCTCAGAAGGGAGAAAAAATAATGATGGTTGATGCTGCCGTGCATGCCATTGAAGAAATTATGGAAGAACATCCTGAAGCGATTGTATACGGACAGGATGTGGGCAATAGACTAGGTGGTGTTTTTAGAGAAGCCGCAAATCTGGCGCAGAAATTTGGTAATCATCGTGTGTTTAACACCGCGATTCAGGAAGCATATATTGTTGGTTCAACCGTTGGTATGTCTGCATTAGGATTAAAACCGATTGTTGAAGTTCAGTTTGCAGATTATATCTATCCGGGTTTGAATCAGTTGGTATCTGAAGTGGCAAAGAGCTGCTATTTATCAAATGGTAAATTTCCGGTGCAAGTATTATTACGTGTACCTGTTGGGGCTTATGGTGGAGGTGGACCATACCATAGCGGTAGTATTGAAAGTACCTTGTTAAGTATCAAAGGTATTAAAGTGGTATATCCATCAAATGCTGCAGATATGAAGGGTTTGATGAAAGCAGCGTTCCATGATCCGAATCCTGTTGTGATGTTAGAGCATAAGGGTTTGTATTGGAGTAAAGTGCCGGGTACCGATGATGCTAGAAGTATTGAACCTGCAAAAGATTATATTTTACCATTGGGTAAAGCAAATATCGTTTTACAGGCAGATCCTGCTAATGTAAAATTGGGAGAGTCGGTTTGTGTGATTACCTATGGAATGGGCGTGTATTGGGCTAAAGCAGCCGCAGAAATGCATCCTGGTAGGGTTGAAGTACTTGACCTACGAACATTATATCCTTTGGATGAAGAAATGATCTATGATTGCTCTAGAAAACACGGAAAAGTATTGGTATTAACCGAAGAGCAATTGAATAATAGCTTTGCAGAAGCCCTTTCGCTTCGGATATCGAATAATTGCTACCATTTTCTAGATGCTAAAGTTGAAGTAATGGGAGCCAAGAACCTGCCTGCAGTGCCTATTAATGTGGCATTAGAAGCTGCAATGTTGCCTACAGCACTTAAAGTTGCTGATAGAATCGGCAAATTATTAGCCTACTAATTTTTTCAATTTAGGGAAACCCCTATATTTGCACCCCGAATACGAAATTTGTATTCAACCGGCGAGGTAGCTCAGTTGGTTAGAGCACAGGATTCATAACCCTGAGGTCTGGAGTTCAAATCTCCATCTCGCTACAAAGCTGAAAATCTTTAATCATAAGGTTTTCAGCTTTTTTCATTAAAGCCCTTTTGGTAGCATTTTTTAACACCTGTAACAAAATAGGTAACAAAATGCTTTCCCATGAAAATTCAATTACAAAATGGCTGTTCTCACAGTAAATTATCTGTTAATCCTAGCAATTGGAATACTAAGAAAGCTAAGATTGTAATTAATTGGTTCATTAATTACAGATTCTACGATTCAAGATTCCCAAAGCCAAAGCAGATTAAAATTCAGGGAATGAATTCTTTCAAATCCTTAACTGAAAGACAAAAGGAAACATTAAGATTGATTGAAGAAGAGTGTAAAGCACTTCAAAATGGATACAATCCATTCAGTGTTCCTAATAATTCATCTTTGGACAGCTACACCTTCAAAAGAGGCTTAAATTATTGTATTTCAATAATTTAAGCCTCTTTTGTATTTAACAATTTCAAAGAGAAAATAGATATTGGTTTTATATTTACCTTTAGTTGATTATTAATAACTTTTTTATTTTAAATGATTCCTAATGATATCCGAGAACAAATTGAAAATATCTCTGCAGGAAATGTCATTGAGGGGAGAGCGGATCATTGTACGACAATCCGAAATTTCTTATGCGCAAGCTCAACAGCAAATCGAAAGGTTAAAGTTGACTTCGAAGGTAAGCAACGACTCAAAAAAGAACAGGCAGGTTTCTTAGAACAATATGCCAAAGCAAATGGTCTTTGGATTGATGAAATATTTTTCAAAGATTTTCTTGCAAGAGGAGGAGAGGCCAGTGTCTATTTCGCTAGCGATAACAGGCATGTTCTCAAAGTGAATGATGCCGGATATTATGCTACTTGGTTGGAATATTTCGATAGTCTTTGTCTTCATAATACTTTATTTTACAACACTGCCTATTCCCTTGAATATTTTACTCTTTTACCTGATCCTTCAGGTGAGAACATTTTGCATGTAGTGGTCAAGCAACCCTATATTATTTCAGATCGTACTGTTGAATTATCAGAAGTGAGGGAATTCCTGGAGCATAATGGCTTCGAACTTGTAAGACGTAATGATTTTGCGCATCCTGAATTACACCTGATTCTTGAAGACATGCATGATGAGAATGTGTTGGTGCAGGAAGACGCTTTGTTTTTTATTGACACCGTCTTTTATATAGACAGGCCTGTATAAAAACAAAATTTTATTTTTTCAGCTTCTGCAGAATGCTTTAAAATCATCCCAAAATCTGTTAGATAAGGATAAACTGCTCGCTTCACTATTATTTTTTAAAATAACAAACAAAGTCTAAAATCGATCATAATTGGTCGGCTTTTTTTATGCGCTTAAGCCAGGAAATATATTGTTCAATTTGTGATGCGAGATAGTAGGGGAGATTGAGTAATTGATATTTTTTTCCATTTTGAGTGATCGCCTCCGTTATTCTTAATTCTCCTGCATAGATTCGAATGGCCATATCGTGGGGGGCTAAATCCATAAAACTGTGTAACGATTTCAAAGTTCCTTCTTTTCCAGATTTCACTTCTATGGGAATGATTAGTCCATCAAAAGGAAAAATGTAATCAACTTCAGCAGTCGACTCTTTCTTTTCTTTTACCCAAAAATGTAGTTCACTTAAAGCGTTGTATTGAAATGCTAATAATTCTTGTCCTACTAAATGTTCGATTAAGGTTCCTTGATAAATACTATTTAAATCCGAAGTGCCTAAAATTTCTTTCTGTATTCCAACAAAATAATTTAATAATCCTGAGTCTAAAATTTGAAGCCTTGGTGATTTTTTAATATCAGGAACAATTGGTAAAGTAGCAGTAGTACTTGGATAAATTAAGTGTAATAGTAAAGCCTTCTCTAGTGTCCGTAATGAT
>JAPLEO010000144.1 GCA_026391125.1 Bacteroidota bacterium | reverse complement strand
ATTATCACCCTCCACAATCTTAAATGTTTGATCTAGGTCCCAGATCATTGCAGGGATACCATACCAATTCATCACATAGAACACGTCTTTAAAATAACTGTCTCGATATTGTTTAGGAACGGATGCAATGGTACCAGTTTCAGTACATATCACTGGAACCTGATTTTCAATCATCCAGTCGTACACTATTTTAAGTCTTTGAGCTATAAAATTCTGACTTGCTTTTTCGGAATAGTGTTCATAATTATAATCCATATCCCTAGTCATAGAACGATTGGGTTTTGCTGGCATCTCATTGGTGGTATAAGGGTAGGGCAAAACTTTCAAATATGTTTTATCTGGATCCCATGAAGCCCCTTGATGTGTAAAAATATATGGTTGGTAAAAGTGAAATGTATAAATGACCTTGTTGTCGTTAGGTACTTTTTTTAACTGTATCATGGCATCAATACCATTATAATTAGTAGAACCAACAATCCAATAACGATCTAGGTCTTTAGGTCGAAGAATTTTCATCAATTGGTTTTTTGCAAATCGCCAATCTTCCACTGAAACCCGTGGTTCATTGTACAAACCAAAATAGAGCCGATCGTATCCTCTCCCTTTAAAGTCAAAAATAATCTGGCTCCACATATCTGCTATTCGCTCCACTTCTTTTACCTTATTCTCTTTTTTGAAAAGAGTTCCATAGTGATAAGTGATGATCAAATTCATGTTTCGTTTTTCAACATAATCATAGATTTCAACTAATTCATTGATCAAATCCTTATTGATTGTGTTGGTACCTGATACCAGAAAATTGTCAAAAGCTACCGGAAGCCTTACAGATGTGAAACCCAGCTTATTTGCCAGCTCGATTTTGCTCATTACTTTTTTATAATTGCTAAGTAAATAGTCTTCTTTTTTCCAGTAGTTTTCAAAATAGGATATGTTTACCCCAGCTTTAAATTTCTGGTTGAGTTCTTTTTGAAAGGCGGGTAAATTGTCGTCCTGTTCTTGACCGTTTACTTTTATCTCACTAAGGAGTAAAAGAAAAAAAGAAAAGATAAAAACAAGTTTTTTAAGATTGATTCTCATCTGATGAACCCATTAATTTTAGGCAATTAAAATTAATTAATTCGAAAATACGTTTTGCATTTTTCAGAAAATTCTTTGCTTAATAAAGGACAATAAAAAAGCCGTCTCGAAATAATCGGGACGGCTTTTTAAATATTAGAAGTTTAGGATTATCCTAAAGCAACACGTTTGAATTCAGTTACTTTCAAATCAGCGCTCACTGATTTTAAGTATTCACCTACAGTCTTGCCACCATCTTTTACAAAGGCTTGAGCATATAAAGTGTTTTCTTTAAAGAAGGCGTTTAATTTTCCTTCAGCGATCTTAGCGATCATTTCATCAGGTTTACCAGCCATCTTAGGGTCAGCTTTCATAGTTTCTACTACGATTGATCTTTCTCTTTCGATAGTTGCAGCAGGAATGCTATCTGGATCAACAGCCAATGGATTCATCGCTGCAATTTGCATTGCTACGTCTTTTCCAGCTTCAACTGCTTCTGCAGATAAACCAACTAAAACACCCATACGGTTTGCACCATGTATATAAGAAGCTACATAAGCTGCTTCGATTCTTTCAAATTTAGCAACACCAATTTTTTCACCGATTGATGCTAATTTATCATTGATCAAATCAGCAACTTTCGCTCCATTGATTACAACTTCATTTAATTCTTCAGCAGACTTCACATCGTTTGCGATGGCAGCATCTGCAATACCTTTTGCAAATGCAACGAAATCAGCATTCTTAGATACGAAGTCAGTTTCGCAGCTAATACATACGATGAAACCAGTTTTGTGATCTGCAGAAGTTCCAGCAATGATCACACCTTCTTTTGCTTCACGGTCGCTACGTTTTGCAGCAACTTTCTGACCTTGTTTACGTAACCAATCAATGGCACTTTCAAAGTCGCCATTTGTTTCAGTCAATGCTTTTCTACAATCTAGCATACCAGCTCCAGTAGTCTGGCGTAATTTATTAATATCAGCAGCGGTTATTGTTACAGTTGACATAATCTCTATTTATTAATTGTTGTATAAAAATTGGGTCATTAGTCATTACCCATGAGCAGATGACTAATGACCCAAACATGTGATAATATAATTATCTGCCTCCAGCACCACCACCTGCAGGGCGACGGTTACCTTGACTTGGAGTACGACGCTTAGGAGCACCGCCTGCTGGTCCACCAGCTGGAGCGTTGTTTCCACCTCTTCTGCCACCACGACCAGCTTCAGCTTGCGCTTCTGCTTCTAGGCGACGAGCACGAGTTTCGTTCTCATTATTATTGTCTTCACCTTCATCATCATCTTTAGAGGCCTGACGTTCAGCCAAACCTTCTGCAATTGCAGCGATGATATAGTTAGTGATGATTGCGATTGATTTAGTTGCATCATCGTTTGCAGGAATAGCGAAGTCTACTTTATTAGGATCGCTATTGGTATCTACCATACCGAAAGTAGTGATGCCTAAACGTTTTGCTTCAGCCAATGCGATATGCTCACATCCGATATCAACAAGGAATAAAGCGGCAGGTAAACGACCCAACTGAGCGATACCGCCCAATACTTTTTCCATTTTTTCTTTATCGCGACTTAAAGTCAAACGCTCTTTTTTAGTAAGGCTTTCAGCGCTACCATCAGCAAGCATTTTTTCAATGCTCTGCATTTTCTTAACGCTCTTACGAACTGTGTTGAAGTTGGTTAACATACCACCTAACCAACGCTCTGTAGCATAAGGCATGTTCACTTTCTTAGCACATTCGCTAACGATTTCTTTGGCCTGCTTTTTAGTAGCAACAAACATGATCTTCTTACCGCTTTTAGCGATTTGTTTCAATGCTGCTGATGCTTCTTGTAGATGATCTACAGTTTTGTTCAGGTCAATGATGTGAATACCTTTCTTCTCAGCGAAGATGTAAGGAAGCATCTTTGGGTTCCACTTCTTTTTCAGGTGACCAAAATGTACGCCGGCCTCCAGAAGTTGCTGTTGTAATGAAGTGTTATTTTCCATTGTATGAGTTTGAAATTTTTAATTTGAAATTTGAAATTGAGTTGTTGATATACCGAATGAATCAGCAATATCAAATCCCAAATATTAACGTTTACTGAACTGGAAGCTTCTACGTGCTTTCTTGTGACCGAATTTCTTACGTTCAACACCACGTGGATCACGCTTCAACTGACCGGCTGCTTTTAACACAGGACGTAATTCAGCGTTCACTTCAAGAAGTGCACGAGCGATACCCAATTTTGCTGCTTCAGCCTGACCTTTCAGTCCGCCACCCGCTGCGTTGATAACGATATCAAATTTGCCAACTACATCAGCAGTTTTCAAAGGCGCTTCTACTTGGTTCTGCAAGTAAACAAGCGGAAAATATGCTTTGTAATCTTTGTCGTTTACAGTGATCTTACCGTCGCCCTTGCTGATAAATACGCGGGTAACAGCTTCTTTACGACGACCAACTGCGTTTTTTTGTTTTTCCATTATACTTGGTTTGGAATGTGTTTAAATTAGAATTTTAGTTCTTTAGGTTGTTGAGCAGCATGTGGATGCTCAGCACCAGCGTACACAAATAATTTTT
>JAPLEO010000136.1 GCA_026391125.1 Bacteroidota bacterium | reverse complement strand
CAATTGATTTGCTAATGCAGTTTAAGAGTATTGAAAAGGATGAAATTAAGAGAAACCCGTTACCGCCAAATGATGATGAACGTAAAATTTTTATTTCTTCTGAACATGTTAGCTTTCCTTTTTTACTAGCGATCTATCTATTTGTAAACAGCCCTCTCAAGTATTTTGACATTCTAGAATATCATAGAAAAAAATTCGAGTATAATAATCTGATAAAGAAAGCACCCTTTCTTAAGCTCTTATCATTAATAAATGCCATTTTCGCAATCTATTTTTCTAATTGTGCTACCAAAAAATTACACAAAAAATCTTATCCTAATTTTTGGTACGCAGATTAAAAAATACCTTTGTGTTATGTTTATAATATAAACTTCTTTTAAATTCAAATAATCAGACCGTAATTTCCAATCAAATAATTTAATTATCATTTATACCCAACCGCCTTTAATTTATCAATGAAAATTTGTTTTTCACTGCCAGCATTCCAAAATGATATAGAAACACTGTCAATATTGTCTTTGGGAACTCGAGCATCAATTTTGATAATTTTCACTTCTCCATCAGAAAGCAATCGACTAATTCGAATATAATTCGATTTAGTAACTGAACCCGATCTATAAAATTTTATTATAAATTGGGGCATCCTCCACATATCCCATTCTTTTTGTGGGGTACTAATCTCTGCACTTGCTCTAATCCAGCTACAATTCTTAGGGAGAGAAAAAAACTGTTCTTTAGAAAATTGATTATCCTTTCCTAAAGTAATTAATTCTGATTTTTTGAAAATTGGAATCTCTGGATAAATTGCACCAGTATATCTATCTTCATTATCAATTAAACTTTCAACATCAGTTGATACATGGTAACGGCCAATAGTTGCAAACCAAAATGCAGCATTCATTTCTCCAGCTCTAAATAGCCCTCCTTTATGAGCTTGATGTGTAAGCCAAAGATTATAATAAATACATAATCCTATAAACAGGCTAACTATTAGTTTCCATAAACGCTTTTTATAAACTTGCTCCACAAAAGAAGTTAATGGAAATGCAAAAATTGGATAAGCCTGTATCATTGCACGTTGTCCAAGACTAGCTCCATACCACCATTCTTTCCAAGAAAAGCAGATATAACAAAATATCAGTGAGAAAACTAATGTTGCATAGAAGTGCTCACGGTGGTTTTTAAATAGTTGAATAAACCCTAAAATCGATAAAATCATAACAGGCGAGTAAATCAACCAACCAGCTTTGAAACTAAACAGCCCATTAATAAAATGTGGTTGAATCCAATCGAATCCTTCTTCCCCATAAGTATATACAATCCAATGTCCCGAAACGCATTTCCAATAAACGAATTGTATCGATATCATTAAAAGAAAAACAAATACTGAAACTATTAAATATTTTGATTCATTTAAAAGAAAGGCAATTCTAGATTTAAAGTCCTGATAATTTCTAATACCCCATAGCAAAGGGATTAAAATACTTATCAATTCAGTGGGACGGGTCAATGTTGCAAGTCCAGTAATAAACCCAATTAAGATTGCACTTTGTAATGATGGTTTCTCATAATATTTGATGACATAAAAAATCAAAATGGCATAGAGAGTAAAAAGGGTATTATGTGTCATTGCACCATCAATGGCAGCATAGTCTAAATAATTGGTTGCGAATACTATTATAAGTAAAGTAATAGCAGTGGCAACATCTGTGAAATATTTAAGCAAAACTTTCCTTAAAAAATATAGTCCAATAAATGAATAAAGTAACATCCCTAAACCAATAGATATTTGATAAGGATAGGAAAAACCATCTGCACTATATGTACCTAGTAACGAAGCGTAAATATGACCTGCAAAAAAGAAAGGAGAGAAAAGTAATGCCTGACCTACTGTATATTTCAAAATATAATTCCCAGATGGATGAAGAAACGCCTGCTGAAAGTCTGGTGTAGGATGATATTTATTCAATACACTATCCTTAAAATTACAATGCTTTATATCACGATATATTAGAATTGCTGGGAGATATAAATAATAACCAGAGACATCCCAACTCAAAGTTGCTTCGGTGGCGGGTTGATTCCACTTTGGATAGTAAAACACGCCAGTAAAAAAAATCAAGCAATATCCCGCTACCAAAGCAATCCTTGAAAATATATTCATTTTATTCTTTTATGAACTTTCCAGTAACAACATTATTCTGGGAAGTTAAATGCAAAAAATAAGCGCCTTTAGCTAAATGAGAAATTAAAATATTTTCAGAAGCTTTTCCAAATAATCGTTTTTCTTGCAAAATCATCAACCCCTTCGAATCAAATATAGTCACTAAAACTTTTCCCCCAACAAAACTATCTACATAAAAATCGAGCTCTCTTGAACTAGGATTGGGCCACAATTTCAACTCAATGGGTTTTATATTTTTATTACTCTTCAAATCATTAGTTTCAGTATTTAAATTATTTGTATTCTTATTTTTAACTGAAAAACTAGTAACACTTCCATTTTGGGGATTAAGTATTTCACAATAATCATAATTAAATACTCTTATTTGATTGTCGGAGCCTACAAAACTCAAACGTCTTTGCACATTAATAGCATTTGTGATTCTTAAATCTCTAACAGCATTATTAAAAGTCCAATTAATCGCTACAGCTTGCCATATATTATTTTGGTCTTGATATAGGACCCATACTCTATTGTCTGTTCCAAGGTAATATACTTGACCAGGGTTCTCGCCTATTTGAATATCTGCTGAAACATTATATACCTGCAATGATTGTCCATTACTCCATGGATATATTGCAGTGAATCCAGATCTGCTCCATCCACTATTAGTAAGGCTATAATAGTACATTTCGTTATTTTGATTTTTATAATAAACTACACCTCCAGAAGGTGAAACAGAAATTGAACTAAAAATATCATTCACTGAACTAATTATAGTTGAACTCGTAGAAAAGCTACTAAAATTAATGCGAACAAGTTGACTAGAAGTGTTTTTATAAAATGCAGTATTAAAATTATTTGGAGTAACTGCTATTTCAGGAGTTACATCTCCCGTAAAAGTTATTTGAGTCCTTAGCCAAAAAGGCTTTGATAAAATAGTTCTTGAATAAAGCCACAAATTATTATCACTTCCTAAGTATAAAACTTGGAGGCCAGCAGAATCAGAAAATAATTTAGGAGATACTACATTTATTTCTCCATCGCTATTTGTTGGATCAATAATTCCCTGATAATAATTTATATCATGAAATTGACCGTTTTGATAATATTGAATTAAAGATCCAGATATAAAAAAAGGAATTTCAGTACTTGGATTGGGAGAAGAGACACTAATAGATCCAGTTATTGGGTGATACCAATCAATTTGTGCAGCATAATATGCACCACCAGAACCATAGTCATACCAGTATGTTGTCCATAATAGATTATTGTCCCCTTTATAATAAAACTTACCACCGTTTTGCAAAACATTTAAATCAGAATATGAATTATAAGTATTTGTTGGTGCAATAATTTTACGCAACATCCAGTCTTGAGCGGGCTTAAATGGTGTATTTGCATATATAGGAAAAAGAGTGTTATTAAAATAAGAATCGAAATCTTGCCCTGAATTGAATGCAGGTAATCCATTTGGTCTATATACTTTGATATAGTCAACAATCAAAGGATCAAATGAAGTTTCCGAAGCATCAGGATAATTCAGACTACTTTGTATTATTATATCCATTTTACTCCATTTGCAACGCTCAAAATTATTTGTAAACCCGCTCCCAGGCAAATGGGTTATTAAGTTGTCACTTTTCAATTCCCTTCCTTCAAAAAACCAAGTAATTTTAGTAGGTGTCCAAACAACTGTATAAGTATGAAAGTCATCAGTTAAATCAAATGGATAATTATAAATATTACTGGCACCTTGATTAGTATTGTTTGAATTTAACCAATGAACTGTTGAAAAAAATGAATTATGGTTATTGCCGTTATATTCAAACCCATCAATTTCAGGAGGCCACGCATTATTTCCGGTTAGCCAAAAAGCTGGGGCTTGACCATTTTTCTTAGGTAGTTTGCACCGAATTTCAAACATGCCATATAAAAACCCACTTTTATCGTTATCTGTAGAATTATCACATATCTGATAATCAGCAAATTTACTTCGAAGCATCGCTGAAGTATAGTAATAATTGATACCGTTATAGTTTATTGGGGTAGTTACTTTATTCGTATTAAAATATGCCAAACCATTTGAAACAGTTATATTATTAGGGGTATTATAAGACTCAAACCAACTGCCACCCGGGTTATGAACACTTCCGTATGTATACTCATAATACCAGTTATTCTGTAGATCTTGCACTGTCCCATTAAATTCTTCATTAAATATAAGAGTCCAGTTAGATTTATCAATTAAACATTGGGAATAAACATATTTGCAAAATGGCATCATTAAGCATAAAATAAGTAAAAACTTTTTCATTATTGATATATTTGAAATTTAAAATAATTAGAATAATATCATGCACACTTTGATGTGTTAAAACACCAAATGGAATGCATAAAACAATAATTAATGGGGGGCTTATTAGGGAATACTAAGCTAATTCGAAATATTAATACCTGCAAATTTTCTATAGAATTCTTATTCCTCAAGCAATGCAATCATTTCTTCTACTTTCTCTTTACTTAATTTTACTTTTGCTTTCGATAAATAGCTGTTTCCCAATTCTACATATCGTCTAAATGATCGATCATCCTTATGTCCTGATATTTTCTTTACTTCAGATTCTGACATCCCT
>JAPLEO010000093.1 GCA_026391125.1 Bacteroidota bacterium | reverse complement strand
GAGTAAATGGTTACTTCAGAACCCTTCGCAGTCATTTTTGCACTTCCAAATGATATCGGCATCAGAACATCCATCAAAGTCTCCTGTTTTGTAGGAACATAAGATTGGGTGTCTGGCATGTATTGCATATGCTCCATCACTTCCATTTTAGTGATCTTAAAAAAACTCATACTAAATGGTTCTGTGCTATGAAATGCAGAATAATTCATCCGCTTTGTTTGCTTATCGATATGAAATTCCCCTATGCAATTTTTAAGATAACTATTACTAGCTGTCAATCCTTTCGGATCGATCTTGAATCCAATCACAATTTTTTGATCGTTCTCAGAAACAATGGATAAACTATTTAAATCTGCTTTTGAACCAGTTGCCCCAGCCCCACTATTGTATTTTTTATTAAAAGTTTTGAGCTCTTTATCAGTAGGCGTGCGCCCATCGAAACTTTTCAATGTATACTTAGGGTTGGACGAAGGGTTATAATCAAATACTGATATGTTTACTTTTTTGTTCACTGTATCAAATGAAGCCGAATGAGTTGTGTTTTCGGCATGAAAAGCATACAAATTTTTATCGTCTGCCTTTTCAAGAAATTCAGTGTTGATATTCAATTCCTGTAACCTTTTAAAAACAAGATCTTTTTGTGCAAGTGCATTCAAGCAAATGATAGAAGATAGGAATAGTGCAAAGTATCTATTTTTCATACAATCGATTTTTAAGGTAGTGAATCATTCAAATAAAATTGAAATCACTAAAATGCAAATTGACCTTAGTGATTTCAGTTATTCTATAAATTGATTCTTAATCCTACAGATATAAATAGTGAACGAGATTTTCCAACATTGATAGCTGTAATGTCTTTTTGGATATTGCTTAATGACCATTCATAAGAAACATCTGCGAACATTTTCCATACATCAATACCTGCACCTGCAAAGGCACCAAATGTGGCATTATTCAGCGCGTCTTTATTGATATTATTAGTTGTTCCAACAATAAATGCGGAAGCACCCCCAAATCCTCTAATACTTAATGTAGACTTCTCATTACCCAAAAGATTGAATCCAATTGCAACCGGGATCCTAAATCCATTGATATCATATGCGATGTCAGCAGAACTACTACCAGAGCTGACAAATTTTGTAGACTTTCCAGTATAGAATAAACCTGGTTCGATATAAAATTTCTTACCAAATGCAATACTTCCACCTAATTGCCATCCTACTTGACTTTTATACTGCCCTGAACTTGGATCTTGAGAGAAATTACTCAGGTTAAATCCAGCAGTTGGTTTTAGGGTTACTTGTGCAGAAACTAATAAACTGATAACAATAAAGCCCAAAAAAAGAGATGCCTTTTTCATAAGAATGATTTGACGGTTAATAATAACTTTTCAACCGTAAAATTACCCAAGACAGCTTCGACTGATTTATTTAGTGTATCATTTAAAATTACAATACTGCTGTATTTTCTACTAAGTTGTAATTTTCCAGCTTAAAATGTAATATTTAACTCAAATAGGAATACAATATTACTTGAACAAAAAAAAGCCCCTCAATGCTGAGGGGCCTTCCATTGGGGAATGGATTATATTAGGTATTACTATTTTCTTCGATTATTCGATAATCATTTTCTTTGGAGTGTAACGAACACCCTGTCCCTCAACACTAAGAATATAGCTACTCATATTACCCTGGTGCTGCACATTTACTGGCACTTTATTATCGCCAACCTGTGCTTGAACATTCTGGGTAAATATGGATACTCCTGTATTTGCATCTCTTACAGTTAACACTACACTTTGTGCTTTTGGAGATTTGAACGTTGCATTGAATCTTCCTTTTGATGGATTAGGGAATGCATTAACTTCTAATGAATTTAGACTTTGTAAATAAGCAAAATCTGTTTTTGAGAAAGATACATTACTTATATCAGCCGTAACAGTTGACATTTTACCTGTACTAGAAGCCAAGGCAAAAATCACAGTGGTAATATCATTTGGATTGATCTTAGCATTGCTAGTTCCAGAAACGAAGTCGTTCAAGTTTAAACGATATTCTTTTTTGTCGCCAGTTAATGGTACAGCTAAACTATATTGATCACTCCAATTTGTAATGCCTTCTTTCACTAAAATTATATTCATAGAGGCTCCAGAAGCAGCTGCAGTAAAGGCAAGTGATTTAAAGCCACTTAGATCTTGTGCAGCACCACCACCTCTTAATATTTTATATACCGAAACAAAATCAGATGTATTAGCTTCTACCTGAACATTACGGAATAATAAGAAATCATCTTTATTGTCAACAATACGCTTTGCATCATTGCTTACTGTGAAACTCTTAATAGTACTATTAGCATTATTTACAGCGGTTGCCCAGTTACCGTCAGACATGAATACTTGATCTTGCAAAACACCATTCAAATACATATTAATAGTTGATTCGTAAGTATCGCTTGCAGGAACATTCACCGTTGCTTTTCCAGAAGTTGGAACTGTAAAAGGAATTTGTTTGGTCACAATAGTACCAGACTGCTCATTTGATTTTTCTAGAACTTCAAAATATCCATTGGTGCCTGCAGTGGTATTGGTGATTTGTAAAGCAATATTTGATGATTCGCGTTTACCACTTGTGATAAAGGTCTTAGGTAATTTCTGATTGCTCAATACTTGATTTACTGGCATAGATCCATTTAATCTTGTAATGATATCAGATGCCATACTTTCTATAGTTGAAGGTAATTCAGCCCAAAGCTGGATATTGTACATTACTTCATCAGCTGTATAATCTTTATTCAACCAATTTGATTGAATAGTGTAATTAGAACGTCCTGTTTTTGCACCGATTGCAAAACTGAAGGTATATTCCATTTGACCTTTAGGGTTTTTCAAATCAAACCTTACAAGATTGATACCATTAACAACTACCTTTTCGATGTTCATCAATTGTGAGCCTTTTAAACGATCGCAAATTGCTTTTGTGTGATCATATACTTCACCACTTGTTTTTGTTCCAAAAGCAACTGCTTTTGCTTGATTATTGAAAGTATAATCGATTGACAATACATCTTTCGCATTAGTGATTGAAGGAATGTCTGTTGGAGTTGTTGTAAATGCTTTATAATTAGATCCACTGATTTGCTTAGGCAAAATCTCTGATAAGGTAATAGCAGTTCCAACTCCCAATGTTCTATTTGAAGATTGATTTACTATGCTCATTGTTGAATAATCAACTGGACCCTGTAAACTATTTACGGCCTTATTGAATATGCGATTACCAACAGCATCACCAAGGCTCTTGCTTTCTAATCCGCCACCGCCGCCAGAACCTACTCCACTACAATCTTGAATGGTAACCAATACTGATTTAAAGCCTGTTCCACAACCATTGGTTACAGTATAACTAATGTTAACTGTACCCTCAATTACAGGAGTAACTAATCCAGATGCATTTACAGT
>JAPLEO010000005.1 GCA_026391125.1 Bacteroidota bacterium | reverse complement strand
TTCTGAAAAAAAGATCAATTTAAAAGATATTGCCACTACCCAGGGCACACCCACTCGGGGAGATTTGAGTGTGATAGAAACTTTGCTTAAAGACTCCTACCAAGGTGCACATGCAAGAGGAAATGAACCTGCAGATGGCACCATCTCAGAGATCATTTTCAGAATAAAACCAAAAAACTAATTATTAGGAAAAAAACTAATCATGGCTACACAGCCCCACCAATTCTATTATAAAAAATAAAGGGCAAGTCAAATTTGACTTGCCCTTTACTTTTATATTTTCTTAGCATTCTATTTTCCTGCAAACTGAACTGCAGTTATAGCAACTGTTCCAGTTTCTTTCTCTTTGCGTTTAGCTAAAATATAGATCCGATGCATTGCTGCGTCAGAGATAGCATTCAAGGTTACATGAACCATACCACCCCTTGCTTTTTTATCTGATGGTGGCATTAAACTTCCCTTACCAATTAACTGTCCATCTTCTTTATCTAAGCGCAATTCAAAATCAATTCCAATTTGTGGAGGAGCTAACCAACCTGCCATTAGGTTTATTGAACCAACACCTGACAAATCAACCGCATCCAAAGCGAACCATCCTGGTTGCGCTGGTACGATCATTAAATTAGCTCCATTAAAATTAGCAGAGGTAAATCCCTTCACCATTTCTTTTCCAGTAAAGCTGATAGTAGCTGCATTTAATGCTGCACTGTTTCTCCCAGTTAGTGCTTTAATATTATTGCCACCTTTATCTGTATAGCTAGCAGATAAAACTAAAGTCGATCCTGGCTTTGTATTTGCTGGTGGTATAATGGTACCACTTGCAGGTAGTGAAGGTTTGGCAACCGTTTTGCTACTCAACCCAATCACATATTGGATGATCTGTTTCAAATCTGATTCAGAAATATTTGGATGGGCAGCCATTGCCACATCACCCCAAACACCAGCACCGCCTTTGCGAATTTTTTGACTCAAATAATTCACTATATCAGGACTCTTCGCGTATTTGGCTGATACCAATGTAAATGCAGGCCCAATTGATTTTTCGGCTTCTTTATGGCAGCTCTTACAATCCATTGTTTGTGTTAATACCTTGCCTTCAATATTTGCACCTACACCATTGGCAGCAATTGCTGCTTTATCATATCCTTGCATATAATCAACTGCCACATATAAATTAGCTGGATCCATTTTTGAATCATCTGCTTTATCCGTAACAGAAACAGAATAACTTATTGCTTGCCCTGGGAGGAAGAAAGATTTATTGCCGCCCTTCAGTTCTATATGAACTTCAGGTGTTTCGTTTCCTGCATACACACTTACTTCATCGCTTTTATTGGATGCATCTTTATTATCTTTTACTTCAACTGAGATTTTATAATCTCCAGCTGCATTAAAAGTGTACTCAATGAAAGGCTCTTTTGTTTCTTTTTTTGTGCCATCACCTAAATTCCAAGTGTACGTCACTTTATCTTTTTCTGGGTCTTTTGCATCCACCATTGCTTTTACTTTAAACGGTAATGCACCAGTTGA
>JAPLEO010000124.1 GCA_026391125.1 Bacteroidota bacterium | reverse complement strand
TTTAGATTGCTGCTATTTATCTATGAACTACTTTTTGGGTTTTGCAACAACGTTCTTTAATTCGTTGATCGCAATTTTTGGAACCACCAATTTATTTACTTTTTCAATAACTACTTCTTTAGGAAGTTTGAAACTTGCAGACGCAAATGTTTCTTCTGAAGTTCCGATCTTAACTGTATAATCGCCTGCATCTGCGATCCAAGAACTACTTGCAGTTTGGAATGATGCCAACTCAGCAGGAGTAAGCGTTAAAGTGATTGTTTGTGATGCACCCGGTGCCAATAAAGCTGTTTTTGCAAAAGCTTTCAACTCTGCACTTGGTTTATCAAGTTTTGTTGTTGGCGCACTTAGATATAATTCAGCAACTTCTTTACCCGCAACAGAACCTGTATTGGTAATCGTTACAGTTGCTTGAATTGATCCGTTCATTACAGGTGCACTCAATTTCAGATCAGTGAATTTGAATGTAGTATAAGAAAGTCCGTATCCAAAAGGATAAGCAGTTTTCTTACCGAAAGAACTATAATATCGATATCCTACATAAACGCCTTCTTCATAAATCGCTTCAGCGTCTACTGCTTTTTGTCCGAATAAAGCAGGCTTTTCAGTTCCAGGAATTTCACGTCCGGGAAAATTTTTAGCAGAGATCTCATCATCATAACTAAGTGGGAAAGTAGAACTCAATTTTCCTGAAGGATTTACTTTACCAGAAATGATATCTGCCATTGCATTACCACCTTCTAAACCAGGCTGCCATGCCAACAAAATACCATCCACATGATCGCGCCATGCAGTTACATCAATTACTCCTCCAATATTTAATACAACCACTACTTTCTTGTTGTTTGCATGAAAAGCAGCTGATACAGCTTTTATTAAAGTTTGTTCTTTCGCGGTTAAAGTATAATCATCCACCACTTTACGATCGTTACCCTCTCCTGCATTTCTACCAATTGAGATAATAGCAATGGAAGATTGTGATGCTGCTTTCTGAATCAATTCGTTTGATACAGTCATTTCTGAAATTGGACTAGCAGGCGACATCAATTCTTCCATCAAAGATCTCTTTGGTTTCTTTGCTAATTCTGCTGCTACATAATTGCTATAGGCACTGTATACACTTGCATTTAAATTATAGCCAGCATGGAATAAACCATCAGCCAATGGAACTGCATACATTTTATTTACGTCACCACTACCCGTGCCTCCAGCAATAAGATCAAGTGCATTGTTACCAAATACAGCTACTGCTGTTCCCTTTTCAATAGGCAAAACTTGTGAATTATTTTTTAATAGAACCATCCCTTCAGTTGCAGCCCAACGAGAAATTTGTGCATTCTCTTTTAAAGCTGGTGCATCAGAAAATTTATATCCTTTGAATGATGGAGTTTTCAATACAAGGTTCAGAATTTCTGTTACGTTTTGATCCAAGATCTTTTCATCTAAATCGCCTTTTTTAACTGCATCTAATACAGCAGTTTTTTGCTGCGGAGTTCCTGGCATGATTAAGTGGTTACCTGCTTTTTGCTGTCCAACCACATTCTTACCACTAAACCAATCGGTCATGATCATCCCTTTGAAACCTAAATCTTCGCGCAATATAGTGTTCAGCAATTCTGGATTCTCAGAAGTATATGGTCCATTTACTAAATTATACGAACTCATGATGGTCCAAGGATTTGACTGTTTCACCATGATCTGCCAGCCTTTCAAATAAATTTCTCTCATGGCTCTTTCACTCATGATGACATTTACCGTATTTCTATTGTTCTCATTATTATTTGCAAAAAAGTGTTTAGCAGAAACTCCGATACCATTGGCTTGTATACCGTTAACAACGGCTGCTGCCATTGTTCCTGTGATCAATGGATCCTCAGAATAATATTCAAAGTTTCTTCCACCCAATGGGTTACGATGAATATTCATACCTGGTCCGAGTATTACGTCGATCCCAAAATCTTTTGCCTCTTTACCATAAGCATCGCCTACTTTACGAAGCACTGCTGTATCCCAAGTTGAAGCTAGTAAAGTTCCAACTGGCCAAGCAGTTGCATAATAAATTCGGCTTTTCCCACTATTAAATGCATGAGTTCCCGCAGGGCCATCACAAACTACAATTGCTGGGATGCCCAAACGAGAAATAGCCACTGTTGTACCCGCTGCACCGAGCACCCTTTTTTGGGCTGCGGTTGGTTCAGCACCACCGCCCATTCCAGGGAACGCCATCCCAGGGAGAAACATGCCTTGACCTATTACTAAATCTACTTTTTCTTGAACTGTCATTGCCTTCACTACATCTTGAACAGAACTTTTTCCGAGTTGAGGAAGTGCTTGTTGACTAAACGCAGCGGATGCTATTAAAAGCAAAGCCAGCATGCCTGCCAATTTTGAGAAGTTTTTTTTCATTGCAATCGTGTTAACTTTTGTTTATTGTTTGTGTCAATCTGACGCAATGTAATATTTCTTTTTAATAATTCATAGCTAAATCCATAAAAAAGGATCTCCAGAAGCGATATGGGTGATCGGCATACCGGGTAACTTCGGACTAAGCCAATCCACAAACAATTCCATACCAGGCTCTTCGCTCACAGAATGACCCAAAACAATAAGTGCGCTTTTAGATCCCATTTTTCTGGCGTCCCGGACATATTCGGCCGTTTCCCACTCCACCAATTCCCCGATCACTAGTACATCTGGGTTGTTTTTTTCAATGGAATTAATATGGGCCTGAACACCCCAAGCACCCGGCAATAGCGCAATGCTGCTGCAGGATTGTTGTAAATCGCCAATTGTACGAAGGTGCTGAATGCCTAAATTCTTTTTAAGTTGATGGATCAACTGCTTGAGTGTGGTTGCGGGTATATTGATCAGTGGTTCGCCTTTTTTTTGATATGGCTCCCAACCCATTTTTTTCTTGACACCTAGGCTGATCATGTCGGGCTGCATAAAGTGACTATAATCGTGAAACCGCCAGATCGCGATTCCATGTTCTTTCAGCAATGCCTGTTTTTTCTGGATCATTGTATTTGTTTCCTGCTGGGCCATATTGTCTGTGGCACTATAAAATGTTGGCTCGTGTGCAATAATGAAGTTTGCCTTCAGCTCAATTGCTTTTTCAATGACTGCAACAGTCGGAAACATCGTACTCACAATACCAGTAACTATTTGGTCGGCCGAGCCATACTTAATCGTATCAACAGTATTTTTAAACACACTCAATTTCGCTTCCTTGATGATCAAATCAATGATCTGCTGAACCGTATAATGTTCTTGATTTGTAAAAAAGTCTTTTGCAAAAGAAACTCCTGGAACATGCATCAATGCAGCAGTGCCGAGCATCATAGAGGTATTGCGAAGAAATTTTCTTCTGTTTTGTGAATTGTTATCGTATTGATTTTCTGTTAGCATCATTGATTGTTTGATGGTGATTAGATCCGATCTTATTGAACGAAGTTTTCGTATAAACTGTTGATGGTTTTTTTGATCAAAGCGTTAAATCCGCTTTCAAACTTGGGTCCGCAGCCGTTACTAATTACCACGAAACCGAATTTTTCTTTGGGTTGAAAAAACATACCACTGTATAATCCATACGCAGATCCAGTATGTCCTTTCATGGTTTTTCCTTTGATCAAAGTTTCGGTTGTTTCTATGGCCATTCCATATCCCGCTTCCTCTGAAACCTTTGTCTGCATTTCGTTTGCACTCTTTTTTGAAATAATTCTTTTACCCTGATATTTTCCCTGCTTGCTATGCATGATCATATACTTGGCCAGATCGGTTGCAGAAATTTTCATGCCTCCAGTAGGTGAAAAGATAGGTGTTGTTTTGCCCATTTCATAGTGTGCGATCTCTTCTCTACGTGGATGGTAAGCATTTGGTGATGCAATAAATTTTGCAGAATCTTTATTGTATTCATAGATCGTTGCAAAGCGAGATTTGTCTAAAGAATCAACACAATACCCACCATATAATTTTAAAGGATCAAGAATATGGTGCTTGATATACAGATCAAATCTTTCTCCCGAAAGCTTTTCAATGATTGCCCCAGTCATGTTATAATTTAAATTGCAATACATATAACCCTTACCAGGTTCATAGTTATTATAACAGTTCGCCCATTTGGGATTTGTTGCAGGATTGATACTATCTAACGAAAAATAACCCTGACTATCATTGATCGAAGAACGATGCTGCAAAAGGGTTCGAAGGGTAATCACTGTTTCAGGAAACTTAGGATTCCGCACAGGAAACCCTACTAACTTACTCACATCATCATCTAATGAAACTTTTCCGGCCTCTACTAATTGCATGATGGCAGTTGCTGAAAATGATTTTGAAATAGATGCAATTCTGAAAATACAATCATCTGTTAAAGGTTGCTGTGTTTCTAAATCCTTCAAGCCAAACGAATGGGTATAGATAATTTTATTATTCTTTACAACAGCTACCGAAATTCCAACAGTGTTTGTCTCTTGCATGATCGATAGAATAGCAGCTTCGGCTTTCTCAGATTGTGCAAAACCATTTATATGGAATAAAAGAAGTAAAATAAAACCTGGTATCAATGCTTTCCTTTTCATGGTAATAAATTTATGAATTAACTTCAAAGTCTGTCGGTATTTAAATTACAGCAAGAATTGCCAAAAATAACCATATGAAAAATAAACTTTTTAGTCTTACTTGTTTCCTAGTAATTTTTTGTGGATTGAAACAAGAAGTTCAAGCACAAGAAAAAAATACTGGTTGGACACCCTTAGAACAAAAGGAATTGTTTGGCTACTGCGAAAAAAGATTTTTGATCAATGATCTGAAGATCCCTGAAGATAAAGCCGATAAAATTGGAGAGATCGATTATTGGGCAACCCTGCAAAAAATAAAAGTGCAAGAAAACACCAACGATACTTTTGCAACTGCTAATGAGGTAGAAGCAGAAGTGATGAAAAAATTTAAATCGCTTTCCTTATCCACCGATCAATTGAAAACACTGGTGGATAGAAGAAAAGCGAATACTTTTTCCGAGCCCTGTGCGCTGGTAACCCTTAACTACAATCCCATCTATGATACAGCACAAAAAGCAACCTTACTTCTAAGCTTTAAAACCAAGTATAGAAAGGATTTGATCAGTAAAGCAGGTGTGAATGGCCGTCAGGCAGATCAATTGTTGGATGCAGAAGTGTGGAAACAAAAAGAGGCTAATACCATCGCAAAAATACCTACGACAGATTTTAATCGGATCAGAAAGACGGTAGAAATGTATAATATGATGGACAGAAAATATAAGCTAGTTGATATGACAGATCAACAAAAAGCAGCCGCAACTGAATTCCTAAAACAAGTTCAATAATTTCGAATCAAGGAATATTATTTTATCCATATGTTAATTTCCAATTGATAACTTTTGTTTTCAGGAACATGGTATACTTTCGTAAAAATCTATACCATGTTCTATCGAATACCCACATTCGTGATTTGTTTATTAGTATTTGTTCAAGTTTTATTTGCACAAGATTTTCATACAATTGATAGCACCATAGAAAAGCAAATTCAGCAGCACAAAGTTTCTGGCGCTGTTGCAATGATCATACATAAAAATAAAGTTGTTTTTGATAAGGCCTATGGCTATGCTGATTATGCCAATCAACAACCAATGACCACTGAGTCGATTTTCAGAATCGCTTCTCAAACAAAAGCCATTGTATCGGTTGCGTTTTTACAATTAGTGGAAGCTGGTAAAATTGGTCTGGATGAGTCTGTTGAAAAATACATCCCTGCATTTCAATCACAACAAGTTGCAGTTGTTGAAAAAGACAGCATTAAATTAGTAGCTAAGAACAGGTCGATCACCATTAGAGATTTATTAAGTCATCAATCAGGCATTTCTTCTTCTGATGAATACCCAAAATTGAAAAAGCTTTTTGCTCAATACCAATTAGACAGGCCGCTGAATACAGCATTCAATTCATTAGAAGAAGAAGTTAACCAAATAGCAAAAATGCCTTTAGCGCATCAACCTGGTGATCGTTTTAGTTATGGGTTAAGTACTAATGTCATTGGCAGATTAATTGAAATTGTTTCAGGAGAATCGTTAGATAATTATTTAGTAAAGCACATTTTCACACCCCTTCAAATGAAGGATACTTATTTTTATCTGCCTAAGGAAAAACAAAGTAGGTTGGTAAAAGTATACATGAATAAAAAGGCAGATAGCTTGCTTGAAGTAACTGCTGACATTTACCCCATCAACTATCCCAATGCAGAAAACAAAGGCTATTATTCCGCCATCGGTGGATTAGTATCTACCACGCATGATTATGCAAAATTTCTTACTTGCTTACTTGCTGATGGTATTTACTCGAAGAATAAGAAGCTCCTCAAAAAAGAAACCATTGATGGATTCACCAGTAATCAATTGGGCGAAAAAACCTTCATTTTTGGTGGCATGAAATCTTTGAACAATTTTGGATTGGGGGTTGGACTTACTACCAAACAGGGTATCATCCTAAACAATGCATCAGAAGGTAGCTTTTTCTGGGGTGGGGCTTTTAATACCGCTTATATGGTTGATAAAAAGCGAAACCTGATCACCTTATTCTATTTCCAGCGGGTTCCATTCGACCTTCCACCTGTTTTATCTGGTTTAGAGAAACAAACTATTCGTGCAATTGATCAACAAAAATGAAATTGGTAATTACTTCCTGCTATTTTAACTTTAGGGTAGATTAACCTTTTACTCATTAATATCCAGCCATGAAAAATAGCATCCTTCTCATTTGTCTTTTGGTATTGGGTTTAAACAGTCAGTCACAGTCGGTTTATGACAACGTGAATTTAAAAATGATGCTCTACCCTAAATTCCAGGTGAGTGAAGTGTATTTAAAAAATGGCACTATTATAGAAGTTGGATTAAATTATAATCTTGAACGCCACCAATTAATATTTATTGAGGATAAACAATACAAGGAATTAGCCGGATTAGAAACAATTGATAGTGTATTGGTATTAGGAAAGAGTTTTGATTCAGAGGCTAATAAAGAGATTATTACTATCATCAAATTCGTTCCTATCAACGACAAAATATATCAGTGCACCGAATATAATGGATTATATATTTTGTATGATTACAGTGTAACCCCAACCGATTTTACAGCAGACCATAACGGAGGGCACAAGAGTGAAACATCTGAAAGCAGTAATACCATTACTGGAGCTAATTCATTGAAGGTTTATAAGAATAACAATAACGTGAATATGATTCCGCTATATAGTTATTATGATAAAAATACCATGATTGAATTAAGGCAATCAAAACAACTAGCCAATGCATTCAAGGTAGACAAAGCGTTTCTGAATGGCTATATTGGACAAACTCAGGTCAATATTTATCAGCTAAAAGATGCCATCAGGCTAATGGATTGGCTAAAGAAAAATTCAAAGCTGAAATAACCGGGTTTTCATACAACCGTTCCCCTATTCTCTTTTATAAATACGTTTTTAATTTCTTATTTTTAAGAAAAGTGTTTTTATGGAAGCTTGCAAACACGCAGATGGACGCAGAGGATTTCTTAAAAAATCCACGGCCATTGCAGCATTATACCTTGCCCCCTCTTTTTTAACTAAGTCCTTTGCTTACGATAAACTGGTACCTAGTCCAGTTGAAAAAGAGAAATTGCAAATCATTATTAATGGTAAGTCGTACGAGCTCATGGTTGATATTCGCATGAGTTTACTCGATCTTTTACGTGAACAGGTAGGGCTAACTGGCTCAAAGAAAGGCTGTGATATGGGGCAGTGTGGCGCTTGTATTGTACTTGTAAATGGCAAAAGGGTTAATGGTTGTATGACACTTGCAGTTGATAATGGCAGCAATAAAATCACAACCATTGAAGGTTTAGCAACCCCTGAAAAATTACATCCAGTTCAAGAAGCATTTATCTCGCACGATGCGATGCAATGTGGCTATTGTACGCCTGGGCAGATCATGTCGGCCGTTGCTTGCATCCGTGAAGGCCATGCAAATACTCGGGAAGAGATCAAAGCATATATGGAAGGAAATATTTGCCGTTGCGGTTCCTATCAAAATATCGTTGATGCCATATTGGATGTAAAAAAATCGGGTAAGCCTGTTTAACCAAAAACTTTATTTATGTCAACCAATCATAATTTCTTCGCTCCTTTTGCAGACGACGATCGCGCCGATGCTGCTGAAAAAGTTACTGGTAGAGCAAAATTCACAGCCGAACATGCAATACCTAATTTAGGATATGGCCTCTTTGTTTGTAGCACCATTGCAAAGGGTACGGTTAGTAAAATAGATGAGAGTGATGCTCTGAAATCTCCTGGGGTTTTGGATGTGATCTCATTCCAAAATTGTCCAGCAGTTCCAGGCTATAGTCCCGCCAAAGGCGGGTTTGAATGGTGGGGATTGAAAACATTATACGATAATAAGGTTCGTTTTTTTGGGCAACCAGTTGCCTTAGTTGTTGCAGATAGTTTTGAGAATGCTACAGCTGCACTTAAATTGGTTCATGTGAATTATGATAAAGAGGCGCATGAAACTGATTTTGAAAAAAATCGAAAAATCGAAACAGCATTAAAGCCTGCTGGCAATTACAAAAGAGGTATCGAAAAAGCTTATAAAACTGCCCCTGTTTTTATAGAAGCAGAATACAAAACACCTATTGAAGTGCATAGTCCGATGGAAATGCATTCCACCATTGCCATTTGGGATGGCGATGATAAATTAACTGTATACGATAAAACACAGGGACCTAAAAGCACGCAAAATACACTTGCTAAAACATTTAATATCCCTCAGAAAAATGTTCGTGTGATCACTGAATATGTGGGTGGTGCTTTTGGAAATGGTTTGCGTAGTTGGTTGCATGTTCCTGCTGCATGTATTGCGGCAAAAAAATTAAAAAGACCTGTGAAGGTTTTACTAACTCGTCCACAAATGTTTTCATTGGTGGGCTATCGTCCTCAGTCTTGGCAAAAGATTGGTATTGGTGCAGACAAAACAGGAAAATTTATTGGAATCTCACATAGTGCCATCAGTAATTCTTCTCGATATGAAGATTTCAGAGAAGGCATAGTTGATGTGTCTAAATTTTTATATGCCTGCGAAAACGTAGATACAGATTATAAAACATTACCGCTCGATTTAAGTACACCCACATGGATGCGTGGACCAGGAGAAGTTACAGGTTGTTATGCATTAGAATCGGCCATCGATGAATTGTCTTATCAACTGAAAATGGATCCTATAGAATTAAGGATCAAAAATTTTACAGCCATTAACCCAGAAAATAAATTGCCTTGGTCAGCCAAAAATTTATTGGATTGTTATGAGGCTGGTAAAACAAAAATTGGTTGGAAAAACAGATCCGCCACTCCAGGCAAAATAAAGGAAAATGGCTGGCTCATTGGTTATGGCATGGGTGGTGGGGTATTTGGTGCAGGCAAAGGTTCGGCATCCGTTCGCTTAATTTTAAAGGACGATGGAACAATCGTTTTGCAAAGTGCTGTGAGCGATATGGGTCCGGGTACAAGTACATCCATGGTAAAAGTTGCTGCTGAAACCATGCAGATGCCCATACATAAAATTAAATTCTCTTTAGGAGATACTGATTATCCGCCAGGACCATCACAAGGTGGTTCAGGAACTACTTCTTCCTTAGGTTCTGCCGTTAATTTAGTTTGTGAAACACTCAAACAAGGATTGAAAGAATTGGCCATTCAACAAGCAACAGCATTTAAAAATTTAGCCGTTGCCGACCTTGATGTAAAGAATGAAATAATATTTTCAACAAAAGATGCCAATACAAAAATTGGCGTTACAGAATTGTTGAAACTATCAGGCAAACCTTTAATTGAAATAACCAAAGATTCTGGCGGAGCAACACCAGAAATGCGTAAATATGCCATCAACTCTTTTTCTGTGCACTTTGTAAAAGTTGCTGTTCATGCAAAAACGGGTGAAGTAAAAATGTTACAAGTAGTAACAACAGGAGATGCAGGAAAAATCATTAGTGAAAACACTGCTAGAAGTCAGATGTTAGGCGGCGTAGTGGGTGGTATTGGTATGGCACTAAAAGAAGAACTTCTCATTAATCATGAAACAGGTGAGATTGCCAATGCAAGCTTTGGTACCTATCACTTACCATTACATACCGATATTCCAAACATTGAAGTTTGGTTTGTAAATAAACCAGACCCAATTGTAAATGCAATAGGCGCCAAAGGAGTCGGAGAAATTTCATTGATTGGTTTCGCGGCTGCAGTTACCAATGCAGTATATAATGCAACTGGAAAAAGGGTTAGGGATTTACCAATCACTGCAGAAAAATTGGGGTTCAAGAAAGGATAGAATTTTCTATTTGTTCCAGTCCCACAAAACAATATCCCAACCAATTCCGTCATAACTTAATTCATCGATTATCTGAAAGCCTTTTCTTTGATGGGCTTTCAGTGATCGCGGATTTGCCTTGGCAATATCAGTGATCAAATACTCGTATTGATCTGCATAGCAATCCTTGAAATATTGGTACATTTTATCAACTAGACCAATCCCACGAAATCCTTTACCAACGCATAACTGACCAACTACTACATAATTACTACTCACTAAATCCTCTGATTGGTATTTTAATCGATCGATCGTATTGAATAGATCAGCCAGCAAATCGTGCTCATCTCTGATGGCTTTGATCGACACTAATGCATAACCAACCACTTTACCTTCGGCAACCGCAATAACTGATGGCGCTGCATCGTGCATTTTTTGTAGAAACGCAAGGTTATATTCTGCCATCAAAAAACCTTGTTCGGCAGCTTCTGTTTCGGTGATATTCTTACGCAGGTTTTGTTGCTGCAATTCCTGAATTCCCTTTAATTCGTCTTGTGTTGAAACCAGCTTGATCGTTACCATAATAATTGCATGAAAATCAAATATATAAAGTATTTATTAGTGAGATTTTGTTTAATTTTAAGTGAGTCTTTTAAATCATTTCCTGCACACCAAAAATTAAGTTGCCATGAATACAGTTGGCTATTTCGAAATTCAGTCATCCAATCCTCAAAGAGAAATCAATTTTTATCACAAAGTATTCGGTTGGGATTTTGTGCTTGAACCCCAAGCCCCAAATGAATACTACAGAATTGAAACACGCAACATGCATGGTGGTTTACTTAAAAGACTTACTGATCTACCTCCTCAAGGAAGTGGCACTAATGCTTTTACTTGTTCTATTCGCGTTAGCGACTATGACCAGATGGCAGAAAAAATTATTGCGAACGGTGGTAAAATAGTGCTCGCAAAATTTCCTATTCCCTATCGTTGCTGGCAGGGCTATTTTGTGGATGAAGACAATAATACATTTGGGATTTTTCAGGTAGATAGAAAAGCCAAATAGTTAATTTATCTATCATCTATTCACATTTTTCTGTTTCTTATTTTACATTCATTCCTTTATCTTGTAAGTCGGTTCCGACCTATACTGAATTCTTTTACCCTATAGCAATAAAAGATCATGCAAAAATTGACTTTCGCTTTTTTATTGGGAATGATATTATTTAATGTGTCTGCACAGAATGCAAACCTAAATAAAGCACCTCGCTTAAAGACAACAATTATTACCAATGTCTGGTTAATTGATGGTACAGGAACCCCTGCTAGAAAAGCTAATGTCAGTTTTACCGAATTTTCAATTACTGGGGTTAGCAATAAACCCTTTAAATCTGAAGATTACGATTTCGTCATTGATGGAAATGGATGGGTCCTTGCTCCAGGTTTTATTGATACCCATAGCCATATTGTTGGCTCGCTTGAAAAGTATCCAGAGGCATTAGCTGATGTGAGTCAGGGTGTGACAACGATTGTATCCGGACAGGACGGTTATGGTTCTTATGTTGATAGCATCAAAGCAGGAATTGCAAGAAAGCCTGTTGCAATTAATATTGCAACCTATACGGGCCACACAGAACTACGTGAGAAAGTGATGGGAAAGAACCGGTTGAATAAGCCGGCAACTGAAAAAGAAATTGCAGAGATGCAGGCCATCTTATTATCTGAATTAAAAAAGGGTTCACTTGGTTTGTCTACTGGTCTCGAATATGAGGGCGCTTATTTCTCAAGCAAAAATGAAGTGATCCAATTAGCAAAAACGGCTGCATCTGAAAAGGGTAGATACATTAGTCATATCCGTAGTGAAGATGTTAATCTAGTTAATGCGCTCACCGAGATCATGGAAATCGGTAAACAAGCAAAAATTCCTGTACAGATTTCACATATCAAAATAGCATTAAAAGATATGTGGGGTAAGTCACCAGGAATCATAGCTTGGTTGCAAGATGCAAGACAGCAAGGTGTTGACATCACAGCAGACTGTTATCCTTATGAGTACTGGCATAGCACATTGAAAGTGTTGTTTCCAAAAACGGATTATACTAATTCCGAAAGTGCGCAGTTCGCAGTAGATCATACCTTCGATCCAACGCAATCAATCCTGATTCGTTTTGCGCCAAATCCAACATATGCAGGTAAAACCATTTCTGAAATTGCCGACATAAGAAAAGAGACTCCTGCACAAACACTAATGGGTTTAATTGCAGAAGCAGATGTATATGAAAAAGCGCATCCAGATGCGAGTGGTGTAGAAGCCATTATTGCAAAATCAATGATCGATGAAGATGTGATCAATTTCCTCACCTGGCCAAATACTAATATTTGTTCTGATGGATCGAATGGCGGTCACCCAAGAGGATACGGATCTTTCACAAGGGTGCTGGGCAACTATGTTCGTGATAAAAAAATCATGTCCCTTGAGACAGCGATTCAAAAAATGACCAGCCTTTCAGCAGAACACATAGGTATAAAAAAGCGCGGAATCATTACTGAAACATATAAAGCAGACTTGGTACTCTTTGATCCAGCAACAGTAAAAGATAATGCGACTTTTACAGATTCAAAAGCCCTTTCCGATGGAATTAAAATGGTTTGGGTAAACGGCGTTTGCGTTTATGAAAATAAAAAAGCAACTAATAAATATCCTGGAGAATTTATAGGCAGATAAAAATTTTAAATGGAAACAGAAAAGAGAAAACCTAGTGCCATTGTTTTAACCAATGGTTATTTGTCACAACCAGATGCTAAAACCGCGCATGGTTTAATTAGAGGCACTGAACGATTTAGTATTGCAGCAGTGATCGACCCTGAGTTTGCCGGACAAGATGCTGGCGTTGTTTTAGACGGCAAACATCGTAACATCCCTGTATTTGCAACTGTTGCAGATGCGATAGTTGATATACAACATATTGAATATTGCATCATTGGAGTTGCCACTGTTGGTGGTGTATTACCAGAAAGCTTCTTGCCTATTTTAGAATTATGTATCCTCAATGGTATTTCTATTGTTAATGGGTTACATGAGTTCTTAAACGATAAACCAGAGATTGTTGCATTGGCAGAACGACATCAGGTTACACTCACAGATGTTCGCAGACCCAAAGCAAGAAAAGATCTTCACTTCTGGACCGGCGATATTTTTAAAATTAAAACGCCTGTTATTGCAGTGATTGGTATGGATTGTGCCATGGGCAAAAGAACTACCTGTAGAATGATTCGCGAATCTGCTAATAAAAATGGCATCAAAGCAGAAATGATCTATACCGGACAAACAGGTTGGTTACAAGGTGGTGAATTTGGTTTTGTGTTTGATACTACTGTGAATGATTTTATTTCTGGAGAATTAGAACACGCCATCTTAAGTTGTAATGAAGCAAAGCAACCAGATCTTATTTTATTAGAAGGACAGTCTGCTTTACGCAACCCAACAGGACCCTGTGGTTCAGAATTATTGATCTCAGGAAATGCAAAACACACTGTATTACTCGTTGCCCCTAAAAGAAAATACTACGAAGACCTTCCAGAGTTGGGTGAAATTCCATCGGTTACTTCTGAAATAGAATTGATCAAACTATTAGGATCGAAAGTGATTGCCATTGCCATCAATACCGAGCATTGTAGTTTAGAAGAAGCGCTTGATTTTCAAAAAGCTTATGCAGCTGAGTTAAATTTACCCGTTCTATTACCATTGCAACAGGGTGTTGATGCTTTGATCCCTGAATTGAAAAAAATAATAAATAAAATTTTATGAAAATAAAATCTGTACGTTCTTGGTTAAGTCATTTACCATTAACCAAGCCCTATACCATTGCTTATAAAACTATCACAGATACTGAAATTGTTTTCTTAGAAATTACTTTGGAAAACGGGATGACAGGTATTGGTGCTGCAAATCCATTTGTGGATGTGGTTGGTGAAACACCCGCGCATACATTGACCAATTTGCAATCCGGGTTCCTAGATCAGATCATTGGCAAAGACATTCGTTTTTTTAATGAGATCATTGATCAGGCAAGTGCGCATTTTCCAAAGCAACCAGGAACTATTGCAGCCATCGACATTTCATTACATGATCTGTTTGGTAAATCGATGAACATATCTGTGCTAGATTTTTATGGTACTAAGATCAAAGCATTACCAACTTCAGTAACAATCGGCATCAAAGAAACCAAAGAGATGTTGATTGAAGCTGAGGAATATTATAAACTTGGTTTTAAAATATTGAAAATTAAAACCGGATTAGATGTAGATGCAGATATCGAAAGAGTAAGATCAATCACAGAAAAGTTTTCGAATAAGATGCTAGTTCGAGTAGATGCGAATCAGGGTTATACTTTAGAGGACCTGAAAAAATTTATTAGTAGCACAGACCCAACTACTTTAGAGTTAATTGAACAACCAGTAAAAACCCAACAAGAATCGGTATTGCATTCATTGGGAATTGAGGATAGAAAAAAATTAGTAGCAGATGAATCGTTGATCGATGCAAGATCTGCTTGGCAACTTTCTTTATTACCTCAGCCTTTTGGGGTATATAATATTAAGCTCATGAAGTCAGGTGGTATCAAGGGCGCTAGAGAAATCGCCACCATTGCTAAAAATGCGGATATTGATTTGTTTTGGGGTTGTAATGATGAGAGTATTGTAAGTATCACTGCAGCATTACACGCAGCCTATTCTTGCAGCAATACCAAATACCTTGATCTGGATGGAAGTTTTGATTTAGCAAAAGATTTGGTGGAAGGTGGATTTGATTTAAAAGACGGATATATGTATCCTAGTAGCTTGCCAGGTTTGGGTATTAAAAAAATAGACTAATCAATTCATAAAACACAATACACTTTGCAAAAACTAACTGCTTCTCTTGGTCTGCGCTCGGCCATCTTTGTGGTAATCAGTGTGATCTTGGGTTCTGGTGTATTTAAGAAAGTAGCCATGATGGCTGCTACTTTACAATCGCCTATATTGGTGTTACTCTGTTGGGTTTTAGCTGGCATTATTAGTTTAGCTGGTGCACTTTGTACCGCAGAAATGGCTGGCATGTTTCCAAATTCTGGTGGTGAATATTTTTATTTCCAAAAAGTATACAATCGTTTTTTCGCCTACATCTATGGATGGGCAAATTTTGTGGTTTTAAAAACGGCTTCCATTGCAGCACTCGCCTATATTTTTGCCCAATCTTTCAATAGCATTTTTCCTTTACCTGAATTTGCATTTAATGTTAATGCTTCAGGTGCAGCTGTGATCAATAATTTATCAGTTAAATTATTGGCGTCTTTTCTAATCTTATTATTGACTCATATTAATTTCAAGGGCATCCAATATGCAGAACGACTGAGTAGAATTATGACCGTTGTAATGCTAACCGCAGCAGCCATCATTATCATTGCAGGATTTTCTGCACCAATGGGAAAATTCAGTAACCTATTCACCGCAAGTGTACACGCAGATCATTCATGGAGTTTTTGGCAAATCACCAAAGCGATCACCATTGCGAGTCTTGGGGCTTTCTGGGGCTATGAAGGATGGAACTGTGTTGGGTTAATCGGAGAAGAAATAAAAAATCCAAAAAGAAATCTTCCCTTATCGTTAGGGATTGGTACACTCATCATTATGCTCGTGTATGTATTGCTAAACTTAGTATACCTATTTGTGTTACCAATCGATTCGATCATTGAAATGAATAATCATCCCAATCAAATTGCAGCCGTTGAAGTAATGAAAGTTGTTTGGGGAAAATGGGGAGAGCTATTTGTGGCTGCTTTAATTCTGGTTACCACATTTAATGCTACGAATAGTACCATTTTAACTTCCGCAAGATTGTTTTATGCAATGGCGAGAGATAATAATTTTTACAAGCCTGCAGCCATCATTCATCCTATCTATAAAACACCTTCTGTTGCTTTATGGTTACAAGGCGTTTGGTCAGTTTTATTAATCTGGTCAGGCACATTTGATCAACTTACAGACATGCTCATTTTTTCAGCCTTCCTATTTTATGGCGCAACGGCTCTTGCTGTAATTATTATGCGCAAGCGATTGCCCAATGAACCAAGGTTTTACAAAGTATTTGCTTATCCTGTTACGCCTATTTTCTTTATTATATTCTGTGCACTACTCATTTTTGTAACACTTCAGAATCAACCAAAGGAAGCATTATCCGGATTAGCATTAATTGCTACTGGAATTCCATTATATTTTTATTGGAAACGAAAAGAAGTTAAATAAATCTACAAAGGTTTGCTATCATAGTCGGTTAATTCAGCACTAGCTTCAGGCACATGATCATAGTTCCCTTCAAGTGCGTAAAGACCAAACAAAATAAACCCAATTGCAATTGGATAAAAAACAGTGATAAAAACGCCCCATTGAATTTGAGTATCTATTCCGGGTTTTTTAGCAATCTCACTGCTTGCAGTTTGTAATAAATAATGGATAGCAATCGGACCTAAGATGATCCAAATAATTCCCGCATATCTTTTTATAGCATTCATGATTTTATTTTTTTGTTGATTTACAATTAACGATCAACTTCAGGATCAATTCGATTATTAATATAGATTGCTCCAATTACCAGACATACCGTAGCTATTACAATTGGATACATGAGCCCAACAATTTTATTGTCAACATAAATCGTAGTTAGCAATGTTGCTATAAAAGGTGTTAATCCACCAAACACTCCGTTACCAATATGATATGGCAAGGACATAGAAGTGTATCGGATCTTGGTAGGGAATAATTCCACTAAGAATGCCGCTATTGGTCCGTATACTAATGTTACATAAAGGATCAAGATAAATACAATTCCTACCATTTTCCAATAATCACTGCTACTCAAGGTTTTTGAAATGGCTATAACTGGTTTAAGTGTATGCTTACCTATAGTATTATATGCTGTATCAGTTTTAGTATGCACCATTGTCATCCCATCCGTATAAAATGTTTTTGTTACAACCTTGCGAAGAGAATCTGGTGAGTCAGATGATAATGCTTCAATTGTTTTATATGTGGTATCTATTGTTGTCTTCGCAACGATTTCTGTTTTCTGTTTAGCATCAGCAATATTGAAAAGCGATGTAAATAAATAATTGTACGAAATAATTGCAAAGAACATACCCGAAAGCATGATCCATTTTCTACCGATCTTATCACTTAGTGTAGCAAAGATCACAAAGAAAGGAGTGGCAAATAAGATCCCCCAAATGAGAATGGTTCTTGATTGATCGAATTCTACTTTACAAACATTCTCAATAAATGATTGCGCATAAAACTGGCCAGTATACCAAACAACTCCTTGACCCATTGTTGCACCAAACAAAGCCAATAAAACCATTTTCAAATTTGCCTTATGACCAAAGCTTTCTTTCAATGGATTCACTGAAGTTTTTCCTTCCGCTTTGAGTTTAGAATACATGGGCGATTCAGCCATCTTCAATCTGATATAGATCGACACACCCACTAATAGAATAGATATCCAGAAAGGAATTCTCCATCCCCAATCATTGAATTTTGCTATTGACTTTGTTGGATCGGCATCAAGAAAATGACGCGTCATCAAGATCACAGCAAGTGAAATAAATAATCCCAAAGTAGCCGTTGTTTGAATCCAAGAAGTAAAATATCCCCTTCTATGAATAGGTGCGTGTTCCGCAACATAGGTTGCCGCTCCACCATACTCTCCACCCAATGCCAAACCCTGAATCAGTCGAAATATTAGTACTAAAATAGGCGCAAGAAAACCAATGCTTTCATAACTAGGAATACAACCAATCGCAAAAGTTGATCCTCCCATCAAAACTAAGGTCAATAAGAAAGTGTATTTACGACCAACTAAGTCGCCCAGTCTACCAAAAACCAATGCCCCAAAGGGGCGAACAATAAATCCAGCAGCAAATGTTGCTAAGGTTGAGAGTAACGCTGCTGTAGGATTTGTTTTTGGGAAAAATTGATTGGCAATTACAACTGCTAAACTTCCAAAAATGTAGAAATCATACCATTCAATTAAGGTTCCCAAAGATGAAGCACCTATCACTTTCCATATCCCCTTCGTTTCATTATTATTACTCATATGGCAATTTTCGAGTTTTGAAAAATTAAGATAAGAATTTAAAACGAGTTCAAATGCATCTGCATGAATAAGGCTATTAATATATTAAAATAACAAATATCATTTCTTCTATGCCCTTCACATTTTTTTCTGTAGTACTTTAGTATACTTAAATCGATTGCAATGCACTATCCTTATCAGATTACTAGCTTTGAAGAATATCAAGCTGAATATAAAAGAAGCATCGATGATCCAGCAGAATTTTGGTCGTCTATTGCCGAAAACTTTACTTGGCGTAAAAAATGGCATTCAACCCTTAACTGGAATTTTGCGGATCCAAAAATCGAATGGTTCAAAGGAGGTAAATTAAATATTACTGAAAACTGTCTTGACCGCCACTTAGAAAAATCAGGCGATATGCCTGCGTTGATTTGGGAACCTAATGATCCTGAAGAACATCACCGCATTATTACTTATCGAAAATTGCATGAAAAAGTTTGTCAATTTTCCCATGTACTTAAAAACAATGGTGTAAAAAAAGGTGATCGTGTTTGTATTTATATGGGTATGATTCCTGAACTAGCCATTGCTGTTTTAGCATGTGCGAGAGTTGGTGCGATCCATTCAGTGATCTTCGGTGGATTCTCTGCTCAAAGTATTGCTGATCGTTTGTATGATGCACAGGCAGAATATATCGTTACCTGTGATGGAGCTTATCGTGGAGCAAAAGATATCCCACTAAAATCTGTGATCGACGATTCTTTGATTGGAAATAGAACGGTAAAAAAAGTAATAGTTGCAACTCGTACACGCACACCGGTATCCATGATCAAAGGCAGAGATGTGTGGTGGGAAGATGAAATCAAAAAAGTAGAAACACTAGGTTTACACGATTTCCCTGCAGAAGAAATGGATGCAGAAGATCCACTATTTATTCTCTATACTTCTGGTTCAACAGGAAAACCAAAAGGAGTAGTGCATACCTGCGGTGGTTATATGGTTTACACGAACTATACCTTTATCAATGTATTCCAATATCAAACCGGTGATATACATTTTTGCACAGCAGATATCGGATGGATCACGGGACATAGTTATATCGTATACGGTCCACTCAGTGCTGGAGCCACATCTCTAATGTTTGAAGGTGTTCCTACATTCCCCGATGCTGGAAGATTCTGGGATATCGTTGACAAATTCAAAGTAAATATTCTTTATACAGCACCAACAGCTATTCGTAGTTTGATGGGATTTGGATTAGGACCATTGCAAGGAAAAAACTTGAGCTCTCTAAAAGTTTTGGGTACCGTTGGTGAACCCATCAATGAAGAAGCTTGGCACTGGTACGATGAAAACGTTGGTAAACATAGATGTCCCATCGTTGATACCTGGTGGCAAACCGAAACTGGTGGTTGCTTGATCAGCAATTTGGCTGGCATCACTCCTGCAGTTCCGAGTTGGGCAACCCTTCCAATGCCAGGTTTACAAATGGTGTTGGTGGATGAAGCCGGAAAAGAATTGGTGCAAGAAGGAGAAGAAACCATTTCTGGAAATCTTTGTATCAAAGGTCCATGGCCTGGTATCCTTCGCACTACCTATGGCGATCATGAAAGGTGTAGAACCAATTATTTTGCAACCTACCCTGGCATGTATTTCACAGGTGATGGTGCATTAAAAGATAAAAACGGCTTCTATCGAATCACAGGACGCGTGGATGATGTATTGAATGTGAGTGGTCACCGTATCGGAACCGCCGAACTAGAAAACGCTATCAATATGCACGCAGGTGTAGTAGAAAGCGCTGTTGTGGGTTATCCACATGACGTGAAAGGTCAGGGCATTTATGCTTATGTGATCTATCAGGGTTCGCACGGACAAAACACCCACGGCACAGCCGACTTGGTAAGAAAAGATATCATTCAAACCATCACTAGAATCATTGGTGCCATTGCAAAACCGGATAAGATTCAATTTGTAAGTGGACTTCCTAAAACCAGAAGCGGTAAGATCATGCGTAGAATCTTGCGTAAGATCGCAGAAGGTGAAGTGGATAGTTTGGGAGATACCTCCGCTTTGCTTGATCCCGCTGTTGTTGATGAAATTAAAAATGGAAAACTTTAATTCATGGAAGAAACTACCGCACTCGAACGCTACTTTGAGAAATTCAGGAATAATATTATAGGTAACCAACAAAGTTTTATTTCTCCATTGGGTGAAAAGAAAATCATTTATGCCGACTGGACGGCAAGCGGTAGATGCTACGGACCAATTGAAGACACCATCCAACATGAGCTCATGCCTTTTTTGGCAAATACGCATACAGAAACAACTGTTACTGGAACATTGATGACCAAGGCTTATGAAGAAGCTAAACAGATCGTCAAAAAACACGTCGGTGCCGATAAAGATGATGTACTCATCTTTTGTGGAAGTGGAATGACTGGAGCTGTCAATAAATTGCAAAGAATACTGGGATTAAAATTGCCAGAGCGGATCATGGATTATGTACAAAAAGATATGATCCCTAATAAGGAAACCCTCAAAGAAAATGTAAAAAGTATTCATCAGTTTTTTAACGACTATCTACAAATTGATGATGAGCTAAAGCCCATTGTTTTTGTAACGCATATGGAACACCATTCAAATCAAACCACTTGGTTAGAAACCATTGCAACAGTTGAGATCATTAAATCTGATATTGATGGAAATGTAAACCTCGAATACTTTAGATCATTACTTGAAAAATATAGTAACCGTAAAAATAAAATTGCTGCGATCACTGGCTGCTCAAACGTTACTGGCATTCAAACACCATACCACGAAATTGCTAAATTGATTCATGAATACGACGGTTTATGTTTTGTAGACTTTGCTTGTTCTGCTCCTTACATCGATATCAATATGCATCCATCTGAACAAGGTGCTGATCTTGATGCGATCTATTTTTCTCCACACAAATTTTTAGGTGGTCCGGGCAGTTCTGGTGTTTTGATCTTTAATAAAAAAATATACAAAAACATTATCCCTGATCAACCAGGCGGTGGCACTGTGGTATATACCAACCCATGGAGGGTTCACGAATACATTGCTGATATTGAACATAGAGAAGATGGTGGCACACCTCCATTTTTGCAAGGCATTAAAGTAGCCATGAGTGTGAAATTAAAAGAAGCAATGGGTGTTGAAAATATTCAAAAAAGAGAAGAGGAATTATTAGAAATTATATTCGATCGATTTTCTAAAATAGAGAATATTGAAGTACTGGAAGGAAATAATAAAAAGCGTTTAGGTGTTATTTCATTCATTGTGAAAGGTGCACACTTTAACTTGATCGTAAAAATTCTAAACGATCGATTCGGCATTCAAACCCGCGGTGGTTGCGCCTGCGCTGGAACCTATGGCCATCTGCTGTTACATGTGAACGAAATTGAATCCTACGAACTATTGGATATGATACATACGGGCGATCTTTCCTGTAAGCCAGGCTGGATCAGGCTTTCAATACATCCTACAATGACTAATGCAGAAATGCATGAAATCATGAATGGCATTGAAGATATCGCTGCCAACTTCAGAAAGTATATGCTTGATTATGATTATGATGCTGAAACCAATGAATATAATTTTAAGAACGCCATCAAATCTGAACAAGAGATCGTTGAAAAATGGTTTAGTGGTTTCTAAAATTCTTACATTCGTTATCATTCAAAACTTAAACTGTTTATTTTGAAAAAGCGACAAGACTATATTACCTGGGATGAATATTTCATGGGGGTGGCTTTGCTTTCTGCCAAAAGAAGTAAGGATCCGAATACCCAAGTGGGTGCTTGTATTGTTAATGATAAAAACAGGATCGTAGGTGCGGGTTATAACGGACTACCTGCTGGATGTCATGACGACGAATTTCCTTGGGCTAAACAGGGCGATTTTTTGGAAACTAAATATCCCTTCGTTTGTCATGCCGAATTAAACGCCATTCTCAATAATATAGGTATGGATCTGCATGGCTGCAGAATTTATACGGCTTTATTTCCATGTAACGAATGCACGAAATCTATTATTCAGTCTGGTATCACTGAAGTAATTTTTTTATCTGATAAATACGAAGGAACCGATTCTGCAAAAGCCTCACGTTTAATGCTCGAAAGTGCCGGCATCAAGTGCCGTAAAGTACAAACAAGTATTAGCAACCTGAATCTTTCCTATCAAGAAGGAGATGTGTAAAAACGAACCTGTTATTTGATATCCTTAATCTTGATGGTTACTTTATGAGGAGCAGTTTCTGTTCCTCCAAAATAAGGAAAGAGTTTGTAGCCAATAATACTATCTGTATCAACGGATCGAAACATAGTATCCTTTTTGTTTTCTATTGTAAACTCATAGCCTCCTTTTAAAAGTCTGATGCCTGCGTTATATGTTTTGCCAATTTCTACTGTTTGCAATTCTTTATAGACCCTTACAGAATCGTTATAACAGTAGGCATAAATTCTAAGTGCATTTTGTGTCCAGGCCCAACCCATCCTTGCAGAATTAATATGGTGTGGTGGAATCGTATATAAAGTAGTAAAAGAAACCCCATCAGCAAAACCATACAATTTATTTACATCGCCCTGATTCATCGGGTCAGATGTTGTATAAATTGAAGAGCTATCAAAATGAAATTTAAATCGCATATCAGAGATTCCAGTCATGAAAACTATTTTCAATGAATCAACCGAATAACTGGCACCTGAATCAATCACATAATTTGTAAAACCGAAATCGGGTTCTGCTCCCGTTTCTAAACTCCCATCCTTCCCACAAGACTGTAGAAATGCTATATTCAAACAGATAAACAGTAGATATAGGATGCTTTTTTTCATTGGAATCGTATATAAATATACTTATTCCCTAAATTTTTGCAACAATATTCAAGGTAAAATTACAAACCAATGATTGATAGCTTCTTAAGAAAGGAAACCCAAACGAGAAATCAATATTATCAATCCTGTAACAACAAGTAACCCAACTAAAACCCAATAGATTGAATTTTTTGAAAAGTGCTCCTTATTTAAATGAACAAAAATATAAACGGGTAAACAACTGATACATATTACCATGGGTAGCCAAAGCAACATACGAGCTTGCTCGATACTTGGATACCTGTAAGCATTCAAAAATAAACTCCCAATCCAATAAGCGCATATAATGATACTGATGAAAAACACAGCCCAAAAATGATTTGGTTTTGGCTTCTTAACTGTTGTGTGTTTGTGAGGATGTTTCTTACTCATGGTACCTGATTTAGGAGTTAAATTCTAGAAGGATTACTCCTTTAAATTTACAACTTAATCAGCAATAGACTCTTCAATAAATGGGAATATTTGTATTCTGCAATTATTTACTTGGATTGTAATTTGGCATTAAATGATACATTCTCTATGTAGAGTACACTGGGATAATAAGAAAGAAGCATACTATTAGTGATAACCGCAGTTGAGGTTTTATGCATATCAGGATAATAGAGTGTTACTTCTAAATTGTAGAGTTGTCTATTCAAAAAATATAAAGTGTCGACTTTAAGTTTTTGGAACTTAAATATAGAGGCTTCGGAGTTTGTAGTAGTACTGATTAAACCCAATTTATACCTTTTAGTATATAAATTAGAGTTTGTATTAATGCTAACTAAAACGGTGTCATTATAATAGTAGGTAAGAGAAAAATTACTAGTATCATCTACTAATTTATACATTACAGAATCCATTAAACCCTTTTGGGTGATTAGAGAGCCATTTTTGTAAACCCCTGCCACATCATTCACAGTATAGGGATACGGGTGGATCACCACTGGCTCATATGCTTTTAGACAGGCAGTCAACAAAACTGTTGCTAGAATAATATAAAATGATAGCTTTTTGCTCATATTTATCTAATTCTTAGAAATAATTCCCCATAAGGGCCGAGAATCGAATAAACCGTATGCTTCTAACGTTTTTTAACCCAAAATATTGGATTGGAGGCTAAAATTAGTTATTCGAGCGCTGTAATGGTCTTAAAAATAGTGAAAGAAAGTAAATTAAGCTGTTAAAAAGCAGTTGCGGACCAATACATGTTTAAATCTCCGGGGGTGGAGTTTCAAACGTATTAGCCCGCAAGTGCCTGTCTTATAAGCGGTTACTAAATCCAATGAGTTCGATAGTTTCTCGATCATTGAACTTGATCATAGGGTTTTTAATTAATTGGTCTTCTAGAGAATGGTATAATGCATCTATTAACCTCTCGGTAGATTCGTTGATTTCTGGAAATGAAATTCTGTTCTTAAAAACACCATCCTGAAATACTTTCTTAAATTCTCTTGAATTAGATCGAAACTCCCAGAAAGTAATATCCCCATTTAATAAGCCTACTACCAGCGAATCATTAACTTCAAATTGAATTAATGTATCCTTAAACAGCATTTTAATTTTTTTTAAAAGTAGTAAGCTTGTGTGTAATACAACTCAGTTAAAACACCGAATTTTACCGTAGAAATCACGGAGGATCAAAAAGCTAACATTTGCTTGTTATGCTCTTTAAATAAAAAAGATTGAATGATGCTAAATTGATATTAATTTGTAATACATATCAATCCCATAAAATATGCAAACACAACAATTACAATTTCGAAACAATCAATGGAATACACATATTACTAATTCAAATTTTGATGCAACAAAGTCTCAATTAGTCCTTGTTTTTGGATCTGGAGAACTAGCAAGTAATCAAACAAATTTTGATTTGATCAAATCAAAATTTCCCAATGCAGCAATTGTTTCTTGTTCCACAGCTGGTGAAATTATTGGTGAAGAAGTGTATGACGATTCATTGATTGTAACTGCCATACAATTTGAGAAAGCTACTGTAAGGAGCTTGAAAACAAATATCAGTGAACATGCCAATAGTTTTGAAACTGGTAATTATCTTTTTAATTCATTGAATAGCGAAGACCTGACTGGGCTTTTTATCATTTCTGATGGAACAAAAATTAATGGCAGTGAATTGGTAAGTGGCCTAAATCTTAACAACGATAATAGTCTTCCAATAACAGGTGGTTTAGCTGGAGACGGTGCCCGATTTAGTAAAACGGTTGTTGGATATAATGAAGTAGCAAGTGAAGGCAATATTGTAGCAGTTGGTTTTTATGGCAATAAAATTCATATTGGACATAGTTCGCTAGGAGGTTGGGATGAATTTGGTAAAGAAAGAATCATTACCAAATCTGATAAAAATGTGTTGTATGAAATAGATGATAAGATAGCTCTTGAACTATATAAAGAATACTTAGGTCCCTATGCAGATGAACTTCCGGGATCAGCACTTTTATTCCCACTTTCATTAAGAATTGAAGACACTGAAAGAAACCTGGTAAGAACCATTTTATCTGTAAACGAAACTGATCAGTCGATGACCTTTGCAGGCAACCTTCCAGAAGGCTCAAAGGTTCGTTTCATGAAAGCTAATTTCGAGAAACTCATCAAAGCTTCTTCCACAGCTGCAGAAAAATCTTTCAATAAGGACATAAAAACACCTGATCTTGCTATTCTAATTAGTTGTGTTGGAAGAAAATTAATCCTTCAAGAAAGAACTGAAGATGAATTAATTGCCGCTAAGAAAATTTTTGGAGATTCAACATGCATAACTGGTTTCTATTCATACGGAGAGATCTCTCCTTTTAACCCGCTCACGAAATGCGAATTGCATAATCAAACCATGACAATTACTACTTTTTCAGAACAATAAGGCGTACTTTAGTATTAGATTTTATGGAATATCACTCAATTTTAGAAAAGCAAATTCGCAAGATCCTGATTGGCAATTTTCAGGAAAATGTGGAATTGAAACAATTGCTGGATACCATAAGTAAAAGTTATCATGCATTTGATCGAGATAAAAAATTAGCTGATCATGCATTTGATATCAGTGAGAAAGAATATCAAAAGGTAAACACAGATCTGCAAGATCAAATTGATATCAGAAAAGCTTCCATTATTAAATTAAAAGAAGCCATTCGTGCACTAGATCCTACCGAAGCAAATCGGTTCGATGTTAAGGATGAGGATCTTATCAATATTATTAGTTTCTTGGAAGAACAGATCAAAAAGTCGAAACAATTAGAAGCCGAGTTAATCTTAGCAAAGGAAACTGCAGAAAAGGCTTCAAGGGCTAAAAGCGAATTCCTCTCAATCATGAGTCACGAAATTCGCACACCGCTCAATGCCATTATCGGCACCAACAATTTGTTACACTATCAAGACCCACTGCCTTCTCAAAAGGAATTGTTGAACGTGATGAAGATCTCTTCAGAAAACTTATTGAGCTTAATCAACGACGTGCTCGATTATGGTAAATTGGAAGAAGGAAAAATCATATTGGCTGAAAGAGATATTAATTTAAAACAGTTTGTAAAAAATCTTCGTGCAGCACATCGTTTAAGAGCAGAAGAACGTGGCAATAATCTTCGTTTAATGTACGATGAAGACATCCCTGATTTTGTAATTGGTGATGATATTCGTCTTGGACAAATTTTAAACAACCTGATCTCGAACGCTATCAAGTTCACAAAAAAAGGTGTTATAACTATTGAGGTTCTATTGAATAATATCAGTGAGGAACACGTAAATATTGACTTTGCCGTTTTAGATACCGGCATTGGCATTTCAGAAGATAAACAAGAAATGATCTTCGATAGATTTACACAAGCCAATACCAATATCACTAGAGAATACGGTGGCTCTGGTTTGGGCCTGACCATCATAAAACTTTTACTGCAATTACAAAATAGCGATATTCATTTGAAGAGTGAATCAGGGAAAGGCTCTAAATTTTTCTTTTCACTCAGTTTCAAAAAAAGTACTACCAGTATACAGGAAGAAAATAAAAAAACACTCAATTACGATGCCCCTAATCTAAATAATATTCATATTCTTTTGGTAGAAGATGTTGACTTTAATGTAATGGTGGCAGAAAAAATGCTTCAGAATTGGAATGCAACTGTAGAAGTAGCAAACAATGGTGAAATAGCTGTAGAAAAAGTTAAAAACAATCAGTATGATCTTGTTTTAATGGACCTTCAAATGCCCGTTATGGATGGCTATACTGCCACTAGAAAGATCAGAGAATTTAACCCGACCATTCCAATTATTGCTCTAACAGCCTCTATTACCATGGATATTCAAGGAAGGGCTTATGAGTTTGGTATGAACGATTGTATCACCAAACCATTTAACCCCAATGATTTGTTTTCTATCATTCTTAAGTATGCTAACATACAATTATAAAAACCAGATAGATTTAAAACCAGCCGCGTTTTCTAAAAGTAAATAACATCCAAACTGGGACCAGGATCATAAAAAATACAGCCGTAAAAAAGCCATATTCATTATGAAGTGTTGGGATCCGATCAAAGTTCATTCCAAATATTCCGCCAATGACGGTTGCAGGTGCCAACAAACAAGTTACAATCGCCATCACTTTCATTACTTCATTCATCTTCAAGTTCACATTACTTAAATACAAGTCTTGTAAGTTGATCATCATATCACGATAGTTTTCGGCCAGGTCATTTGCTTGAACTATATGATCATAAACGTCTTTAAAATATTTAGTAGTACGTTCTTCTATTAAATCACTCTCACTTCTAATATATCCATTCACTAACTCTCTTACTGGCGCTACGTTCCGCTTCAATACTATCATCTCTTTTCGCAAACTATTGATATCTGAAAGAGAATTGGTGTTGTTAAATTGAATGATCTCTTCTTCCAACATTTCAATTCGCTCTCCTAGTTTTTCCATGACGATATAATAGTTATCTACAATCATATCCAACAAGGCATAACATAAATAGTCGGCCCCGGATTGCCTCAGCTTACTGGAAGGAATACGAAGTTTTTCTCTAAGTCCGTCAAACACATCCCTACTACTATCATCTTGGAAAGAAATCACATAATCGCCTCCGAGTAGAATACTAATTTGCTCTGTCTCCACAGCACCAGTTGTTTCATTGAAGTATAACATATTCAACAAACAATATAAAACAGTATCCATATCATCCATTTTCGGACGCTGATTGATGCTAAGGATATCTTCTACTATTAAATAGTGAATTGCAAAATGAGAACAAATATTTTCAACCTCTTCTTTTTTAATTCCACCAACGTTGATCCACGTGATTCTACCATTATCTTTATAAGCATAGCAAGCCTCAGAACTTGGATGCTCGGCTTCATTAAAATAATCAACCCCATAATCAAATACATGAATATGCGAATTCAGTAAGTGCTCCCGATTTGCTGGCGCTGTTGGGTTCATTACAAAAATATCCCGCGTACGCTCTGCACTTGGTTTTCCCCGCCTTGAAAAACGTTTGAGTGAATTATTAGTCATACAATGAAATTAAAATAAATTGCTTTAATATCTTTAGGACCCTTTACAGCCTATGCCCATTTTATCACAACCCGAATATCGTGCACCTTTTTGGCTTAACCTTATTCCGATGGCATAGAATTCAATACCATTCGGATGGCACCATAACTAATGTTATCTGGTAAATTATCTTTTAGAATTCTTAGACTTAGTCGACCGTATTTTTCCACTGCCTTTTTGATGAGTTCTTGGTGTGACTGTTTTACAAATTCGTCCAAACTAATTTTACCCTGCTGAATATAAAAACTCAAATGCGATTCAATGGTTGCTGGTGATAATCCCCTTGCTTCTGCGATTGCTTCGATACTAATTCCTCTTTGATACTGCTCATAGCTGAGTTTCTTCGTATCGGTTTCCTTTTCTTTGACAATCCGCAATGGTTTTTTCTTTTGTGGCCCTTTTAATTCAATCCGTGTTGCTACCTTTTGCTCAATGCAATAATCTTGCACCATTTCTAAAAACGCATTTCCGTATCGTTCAATTTTAAAGGCCCCAAAGCCTGAAATTTTGGGTAGGTCAGAATGTTTAAATGGCAGATAAGTTGCCAGATCCAATAAAGTACTATCACTAAAAATAATATAAGCAGGGATATTTTCTTCGTGCGCAATTTGGTTGCGTAATTTTTTTAAACTTTCAAACAACTCTTTTTCATAAGGATGCTGTTGATAAATGATCGGCTCTTTCGTAATGACCTGTTTTGATACTTCGTTTAAAAATGCTTTTTCTGATTTGAATAATACTGCTTTACTTTTTTCGGTTAACTGCAGCACAGGATACTCGCTATTTGATTGTTGTAAATATTCTTCGTACAATAATTCCTTCGCATAATGATGCCATTCGTCTTTGCTTAGATCTTTACCAATGCCATATACCGTAAGCTTCTTGTGTTCTGCTCTGATCTTCTCTGACTGACTTCCCCTTAATACATCAATAATGTATCCCGCTCCAAATTTTTCGTTCATTCTTGCTACTGCACTTAAAAATTTCTGAGCTATTAAAGTAGCATCAACCAATGTTCTACTGCCCAAACAAATATCACAGCTGCCACAATTATCAGATGCGGTTTCTCCAAAGTAATTGAGCAAATATTTTCTTCTGCATCTTTTGGTTTCACAGAATTGAACCATCTGATCCAATTTTTTCAACAGGATCTTTGTTTGTTCTTCGTTTCCTTCAACCTGCGCAAAACTTTTTAACTTAATTACATCACCTGCACCAAAAAACAAAATGGCATCACTATTCAAACCATCTCTACCAGCCCTTCCCGTTTCTTGGTAATAACCTTCAATATTCTTTGGCAGATCAACGTGTACCACAAAACGTACATTGCTTTTATTGATGCCCATCCCAAATGCAATGGTTGCAACCATGATCTTGATCTCATCTTTTAAAAACAGATCCTGTCGTTCATCGCGCATATTTTTCTCTAACCCGGCGTGATAAGCCGCAGCTTGAAATCCATCTTCGATCAGATCTTCCGCCAATTTTTCTGTGGAAGCCCTACTCAAACAATAAATGATTCCTGAATCATTTTTATGCGCTTCTAAATATTCTACCAACTCTTCATAGTGCCCACGCTTGGGTTTTACAGTATAAAAAATATTGGGCCTATTAAAACTATTCTCAAAAACCCTGGGCTCTTTAAGCTTAAGCTGTAAGAGGATATCTTTTTTTGTTAAACCATCGGCAGTTGCAGTTAATGCAATAATGGGAATGTCGGGAAACGTTTCTTTTAATTCTCCCAATACCCGATACTCTGGTCTAAAGTCATGACCCCACTGACTAATACAATGCGCTTCGTCAATTGCAAATAAGGATACCGGAATGGTTTTTAAAAAATGGAGGAATTGTTTATCCTGACCAACCAATCTTTCGGGCGCAACATAGATCAATTTGAGCTCGTTATTTTTTAGCTGCTCTGACAAATGAGCCTGCTCTGAACTCGTTTGCGTACTATTTAGGAAAGCTGCTTTAACCCCACTCAACACTAATGCATCAACCTGATCTTTCATTAATGCAATCAACGGACTCACTACAACTGTTACCCCTGGCATACAAAGTGCTGGCACCTGATAACAAAGGCTTTTACCACCACCAGTGGGCATTAGCACCAATGCGTCCTTCCCTTCCAAGATCTGATCAATGATCTCTTTTTGATTATGCCTAAAACTATCATAACCAAAAATGCTTTGTAAAATATGCTCCGGGGAATCGATTGTTTGCATGAGGTCTGCCATTAGAGCTCGCAAGATAGCAAGCTATTCATTGATATTTCAACCCCTTTTTGAAAGGTGATTCAATAACTGTTTGTAATTTTTTTAGCGGTGCTGCTTTTTAAGCGGATCGAGTAAAAAACTTAGTCCGTTTAATTTTATTTCATACATCGTTGCCAAAAGCATTCCCATTTTCCCTTTTGGAAAACCATTGCGTTGATGCCATTCTAAATAAAAATCAGGAAGGTCGCAGATGAGGCGGTCCTTATATTTTCCAAAAGGCATACGTGTTGTAACCAGGTCCATTAACAATTGCGGATCTGGCATGAGTGGATCATTCGCCATAATAAAGTAGTAATGCCAATTATAATTCTCTGATCCAAATATTGCGATAGCTCATCGGATTGCCGCCATCCATTCCGTGGTCTTGAAGAACCAATGGTTCCTTATCATTATGTGCATTATATTTAGGAATTCCGATCCATTGCGTACCTCCCTTTATTGCAACGTGGTTTTGTACTAATACACCATTCATTAATACTGTGATGTATGCTGGTGTTTGAATTGTTCCATCGGCATAAAATTGAGGTGCAGTAAATACCACATCATAGCTTTGCCATTCGCCTGGTTTCTTGGATGCATTGACTAATGGAATGTGTTGCTTGTAAATACTTCCTGCTTGTCCGTTTACATAAGTAGGATTATTGTAAGAATCTAATACCTGCAACTCATATTTACCCATGAAGAAGATCCCACTGTTTCCGCGTGTTTGACTGCTACCAGCAATAGCCGCGGGCTCTCTCCACTCGATATGCAATTGGCAACTTCCAAATGCTTGATTGGTTTCAATATTACCAGAACCTTTCACCACCGTTGTAACACCTTCTTTGTCTACTTTCCAGCCCGCTGCTTTTTTATCCGACTCCTTGTGCCAGCTATTCAAATCTTTGCCGTTCATTAGCACGATCGCATCTGAAGGGGCATCAGTGAACGCCCTATTAGTTGATACCATGGCAGGTACTGGCTCCCACAATTCTGTTTTTGCAGATTCTTTGACTAGACTATCTTGGTTTATTTTCTTTTGTGCTTGAACTAATGTTACTATGGCAATAGTTGCAGTAACCGTTAAGAAGAATCGTTTCATTTTTCCAATTTGAATGTAAAAATTAAGAAGATTTTCCTAAATGAGTTATTTATATTTATGAAAACTAACAACATGAATACAAATAGGAGAAATCTCATCAAAGGTCTGGGTGCATTTGGTGTGTTGGCAAGTACGGGTACCCTTGCTAGTCCATTTTCTATTTTAAAAAACATCGGAAATAGCCCGAATGATAAAATTCGTTTTGCAACGATTGGTATGGGCATTCAGGGGCATTACGATACCAAAGCCGCTTTGGCAAATGAAGGTGTGGAGTTTGTAGCTGCAGCTGATCTATACACTGGTAGATTAGAGCGTGTGAAAGAAGTATACGGAAAGAATATTTTTACTACCCGCGATTATCGCGAAATATTACAAAGAAAAGATATTGATGCTGTGATCATTGCTACACCTGATCATTGGCACGACACTATTACCATTCATGCATTGGAAGCAGGCAAACATGTGTATTGCGAAAAACCAATGGTACACGATATTGAAAAAGGGCATCCTGTAATCGAAGCTTGGAAGAAATCCGGAAAAACCATGCAAGTGGGTAGTCAACGCATTAGTGGATCTGTGTTCAATGAAGCTAAAAGATTGGTAACAGCTGGTGAAATCGGTGAGATCAATTATATAGAATCAAATAGCGACAGATTCAATGCCATTGGTGCTTGGAACTATACGATACCAACTGATGCATCTACGCAAACGGTTGACTGGGACACCTTCCTTAAGAACACCCATAAAATTCCCTTCGATGCAAAACGATTTTTTCGTTGGCGTAATTACAGAGACTACGGTACTGGTGTAGCGGGCGATTTATTTGTTCACTTGATTACAGGTGTACATTATATTACCAACTCAAAAGGACCAAATAGGATTTTTGCATCTGGCAATTTGAGCTATTGGAAAGATGGTAGAGATGTTCCGGACGTAATGGTTTCGATCATGGACTATCCAAAAACAAATGAACACGCATCCTTTCAAATGGTTTTGCGTGTAAATTTTGCAAACGCTGGAACCATTAATAATAATACAAGAATTATCGGAACAGAAGGTCAGATCGACCTTTCTGGAGATGGCCTGGTATTGAGTAAAAAGAAATTACCAAAAGCGCCTGGCATGCGCGGTTATGATAGTTATGATACTTTCTCAGCTGCGCAACAAAAAGAATTGGACAAGCAATATGATGCCCTCTATTCTGAGGCTGATAGAAAAGCAGATCCTGTAAAAGAAATTAAATTCTTGCCTTCAGCTGGTGAGAATGAACATCGAAATCATTTCAAAAACTTTTTCGATCATGTTCGTGCGGGTACGCAAAATACAATCGAAGATCCTTTATTTGGTTTCAGGGCAGCCGCTCCAGTATTGGCTTGTAACGAAAGTTATTTTAGTAACAAGCCATTTATATGGGACCCCATCAATTTAAAGAAGGGATAAATTATCGTCTTCCACCATGATGATCTTTTTCGCCAGCAGTGATGGCGATAGGTAAAATATTTTGCTTGGGCGGAAGTGGACATGTTGCATAGATCGTAAATGCGCAGGGCGGATTAAACGCTTTGTTGAAATCAATAATGGTATTGCCATTTGCATCAGGCATATCAGCATATAGAAATCTACCAGCAGGATAAGTTCCCTTTCCGTTTGTTGCATCGCCAAATAATATGAACAATTCATTGCCTTCAACCAATGCATCTAACTGAAATTCTTTTCCAGCAATGGTGAAGATCAATTTTCCTGGAGAAGCTTGTTCGTTGGTTTGACCAAGAACATTGGTGATCGCCAGTTTATTCTCTGTCTTTTTTTCGAATCTTGCATTTAATCGCCAAGCTATATCATCTTTATATCGTTCACAACCTTTAAACGATTTTACAACAGCTGAATTTAAATCGCGTAAACGAATTCCAATTTTATCATCACGTTGAATGATATTCCATCTCAAATTTCCTAGAGCCAATAATGGCGCACTGTGCTTTTCATCTTCATATAAAAGCGCCTCTGTGATCAAACTATCTTTGATCTTGGTCTTCACATTTTCTTCAGACACCCAATTCACTTGATGGTTCTCTAAATTGAAATAACCAGCGTTCTTTGGCATTTCTGGGTGCTGATAAACCAACTCATTGGAATCATCAGATCCAAAATTATTTTTCCCGGGTTTTAACCAATACAAACCAGTTAAATTAAGCCAACCATTGGCATCTTTTAAAGCATTGATTCTTTTTTGCTTCCACTCATTCATATCCTGCTGAAAGCTTTTAGTGCTCTGAGCAAATGTGTGCGAAGCAAATAATACAATAACTAATAAAAATAAGAGACGAACCGATTTGTGATGTAGCATGGGATTTTCTTAGGCCGCAAATCTACAAGAATATTAGTCAACAAATTTAGTGGGGTAATAAATTTATTTAAAATTTTCCGCTTATCGAATAATTGTAATACTACCACTCAGTAATTTTTTACCCATTTCCGATTTAATAATATAGTAGTAAGTGGCAACTGGCAAGGGCTGACCATTATATCTTCCATCCCATGGAATAGAATAGCCATTTGAATAAAAAACAGGCTGCCCCGATCTTGAAAAAACCTGAACAATACAATCTGGATAGCTCTCTAAATATTTGATCATCCAAGTATCGTTAATATTGTCGCCATTAGGAGAAAACACATTCGGAACCAAAGGATTAAATAAAACTTTTACATTAACTGTGTCTGTATTGATACATCCATAAACATCAGTAACCTTTAAAACATATTGGGTATCTGACTTTGGCGTACAAGCAGCTAATAAAATGGTAGGGTCGTCTAAATATATAGAAGGCGTCCATAAATAACTGAGTTGGTTTCCATTTGCAATGGCACGCATGGTAGTGGTTCCACCTTCCAACACAAAAAAATCAGCACCTGCATTTACGGTTGGCGATGGCCATATATCAATAGTTTGATAAGCTGTATCAACGCATCCATTATTAGCTAAAAATCGATACCCAATTGTATCGAGTCCGGCTGCAACAATCGTAGGATCAAAAACACCTGAAGCAGAAACAGCTTTACCAAAATATTGACCAGACCCAGCAACATTTCCAATTTCTGATCCTTGATTAAATTGAACAGGCGCCACATTATCACAGATTCCATTCAGCGTTGTAAACTGAACTTGTGGTGCAGCTAAAATGGAAACTGTTTTGATAATTTCTTTCATGCAAGAAATACCAGAATACGTTCGATATAAAATTTGATAAGTAGTACTGGCTGGCTGAGAAAATCTGTTATACGACTTTGAATATTGTTTACCCATTGCTGTTTTAAAATCTACAACGGAGTCGAGCGGTGCGGAAATTTTATCCCAATAAATGGCCAACTTAGTGATTGAGCCAAAATCAACTGTTGTATTGTCTTGTATTAAAACCGGACTATTACTACATAAACCTGCTGCATTGATAATATTAAAATTAGGAACAGGATTGGCTCCGTTCACAACAAATGGTTTGAACAAACTATCTATACAACCATTTTTGGTGGTTACTCTTAACGATACTTGATAATTTCCTTTGTCGGAATAATGGTGTAAAGGATTTTGAACGATTGAACTATCCGGATTTGCAGAAGTACTATAAAATGCATCCCCAAATTTCCATAGATAAGTAAACGGTGAACCAGTTACATCTTTTGTAGAACTAATATCCGAAAATTGTGCAAACGCATCGTCTAAACAGATATCAGGTAAACCAAAATTAACCACCGGTCTTGGTCTGATTTGTACAACCACACTATCCTGAGAACTACATCCGGGATTAATAGCAAAAGCAGTTTTAACTACATAAGTTGCTTTGATAATCGTATCTGTTGTGTTGTTGAGTTGCAAAGTAGGATTAGAACTATTGATATCGGAGATGCCTGTAGCCGGACTCCAAGTGTAGATATAACTAGGATCAGAACTTGTACCTAACTGGATGGGGCCATTCGGACAAACAGGAGCAGGCAAACCAACAGCAGCAACAGATGGTGGCATATCTGTATAGATCATCACATTTTTAATACTATGATTATCTGTATTACCTCCAGTAGCTGCAGTAAAACCTAAATAGCCAGTAAATTTAAATTCTTGGAAGCCACTTAACACGAGTACTCCATTAACATAAACATCAATGCTCCCTTTATCGTAATTTACTTTTGCATGGCAATAATTAGAAGATCTAACTGCAGATAAAATTGCTGTTGCATTCGAAATGGTTGGCATGGTTGTATTACATTCGTCATAACCTACACCCCATCTCAATTCTACTTTAGGCATTTCAAATGTGGTGCTTGGGTTACAATTATTATAAGTATCAAAACACACTTTTAGTCCATTCGCAGTAGAAGGAATTCCTAAACCCGCACCTTTTACAAAGCCAGTAGGGGGAACATCCAAAAAGCAAAAAGCTATTCCATCAGCAGATGTACCATCGAACATTCTAAAATCAAATTCAGCAACCCATTTACTACAAATACCTAAATTAATAGGTTGCTTAAAAAATACAGCACCACTTTTGCCAATAACTGCATCGCAAAGAATTAACTCACTATTATTGTTATTTGTAACGTTTCCTATTCTTGCCTGACCTTGTAAATTCCATCCGCTAACATCTAATGGCGTGCCAGTGATCTGAGCAAATACATGTGTTTGAGAAATGGTCTGATTGGTAAAAAATAACATCCAGCAGAAAATAATATAGGATGCGATTTTTTTCATGTAGGTATATGGCAATTTATTAATAGAGCTAATCTAACTAAAAATTGCAGCTTTCAACCTAAAACGCGAAAATTTGGGCTGTTAAGATTTGCCGAATAATTTTTTGAATTTAGGAGCAAAGATCTCATTCCAAACTGAAGTGATAATTCGCTTAGAAAGTTTCAGGTCATAGAATGGAAGAAATCTCCAATAGCCATGTATATTAAACACCCAATGCAATAATCCTTTGATATCTTTTTTCCAGAAACAACGACGCATGTCTTTAAAGAACAATGCTACTTCTACTTCTGTTTTCTTGATAGGAGTTTCTACATAACCATTCTTGTAATCGCCGCTGATGATCCGCTTAACACCATTAAAGAAACTATTTAATCCCAATTTTTTACCAAGATCAATTAGTAAAGGCGATAAATTAATGTCTTTAAAATAACTTTTTCTAGTAGTGAAAGAGAATTTAGTAGAAAAGGTTTGAACGATATGTGCATTGGTGTATGAAACTAAAACGCCATCATAAAACAATCCCTCCACGTGTATCTCCGTTCCATCAATATATTCCTGCACCAATACATTTTGATTGTTAGGAATCATGTGAAGGTCTTTTTCAAGTTCTTCGAGGGTTTCACTCACAAACATATCAGTACCCGAAGAACTGAAATCTCTTTTATTAACGATAGGAAAACTCAGCGTCGACTTGATCAATTCCAAATCTTCCGGAGAGTTATAAGTAATATATTTAGGAGTAAGGATGCCGGCTGATTCACAAAATTTAGAAAACCCAACTTTTGAACTGAGCATGTACCGATGCTCAATTTTATTGATCGGCATTAATTTTTTAAATAAGTCCTCATCAAGATCTTCTTCGTTCATGATCTTGATCAATTCATCATCGGCCATGATCACCCATTGGTAATCGCCATTTCTGACTAACGTTTTCAGATTATCTGTATAGGATTTTTTATCCTTACCAGCTTCAATCCATTTATCGAAATAAGAGTTTGAAATTAACCAGGACTTCGGTCCAGAATAAATATCAACAATATCAACACCACTCTTTTTTAATACAAAGGGCATTTCAGAAGAAGTGTCCCAGTTGGTGTAGCAAGCAATTAAAACCTTAAACATTAAATCAATTTGAAAATCTCCTAAATCACACAACCATTCCGAATATATACAACAAACTTAGTTTCAAAATGTTTAAACATTAGAAAGCCTATCCCCCTTTTAACCGATGAATAAAGAATTTCTACCGATACAGAAATTCTTGTTTTAAAGTGTTTCTTACGCTAAGCGAACGAAACAAATTTTTTAAATCCCTGAATTTTGCCGAATTTGTGTGTAAGCATGATTAGCTTATCAAAATTAAGAAACAAACATTTTTTAGCACTTTCAGGGAATATGGTTATTTCCGTGTTGAGTGTTGTAATGATGTCGCTTTTATACCGTGCACTCACAAAACCCGATGTAGGAACTTGGTTCTTCTTCTTAAGTTTTACAGGATTGGCAGAAGCCATTCGCAATGGATTTCTATCAACAGCTACGGTTAAATATTTTGCCGGCACTGATCGAGAAAAGGGAGATATTGTTTTAGGCTCTATCTGGACGCTCGCCACTTTATTAACCCTTTTATTCTTAGTTGCAAATGGAGTTGCCTGGTTATTCTTAAGTCGTTTCGATAATCCCCAAATGTTAATGGTGGTTAAATGGTTTGGAATCACCCTAATTAGTTCACTCCCTTTTACCATTACATTTTGGATCTTGGTAGCTAAAGAAGACTATGAGAAAATTCTATGGCTACGTTTAGTGAATAATGGGTCGATGGTTGTGATCATTGTTACGCTGATGTTTCTAAATAAGATGACACTAGAAAATCAGCTGATCTTAAATTTTGCTACTAATGTATTAACTAGTTTGGTTTGTATTGCATTTAGATTAACGCATATCACTACCATTCTAAAACGTAAAAAAGAGACCATTATTTCGATTGCTCAATTTGGAAAATATAGTTTAGCAACCAACCTAAGTTCCAACCTATTGGGTAGCTCAGATACTTTTATTATCACTTACTTATTAGGACCAGCAGCTTTAGCCATTTATAATTTGCCCAAACGATTGATGGAGATCATTGAAATTCCGATGCGGAGTTTTGTGGGTACGGGCATGTCTTCCATGGCAAAAGCCATGAATAACGATCGGAAAGAAGAAGTGCTGCATATCTTTAAAAAATATGCGGGCATGCTCACTTTTGCATTTATTCCAATTATTGTTGGAGGTATTCTATTTGCCGACGTTGCCATCAATATCCTAGGTGGTGCCAAATATTTGGGCACAGAAGCTGCTAATATATTTAGAATGTTTTTGCTGTTCTCATTCTTATTCCCAATTGATCGTTTCAATGGCGTTACACTCGATATTCTTCACATGCCAAGAGTGAATTTTCACAAAGTAATAGCCATGTTGGTAGTTAATATTATTGCAGATTTTTTAGGAGTATACATCTTAAGGAATATGTATGGCATGGCTATTGCCACACCTTTTGTAACAGTGACTGGCTTATTAATTGGGCACTATGCTTTGAAAAAAGTGCTCCCCTATACCTTTAAAGAAATTTTGGTGATGGGCTGGGCCGAAACCAAATGGTTCCTTCATTCTAACTATGAAAAATTGCGTGGCAGGAAGGCCGTATAACCATGAAAGCCGCAAGTATTCAAGAAATTAAACAAGAGCTGAGCGAAACCAGTCCAGCCAAACTCAAACAACTTTGCCTCCATTTAGCAAAATTTAAAAAGGAGAACAAAGAGCTGCTCACTTATCTTTTATTCGAATCGCACGACGAAGCTTCTTATATCAACGAAGTAAAAGCAGGGATTGATGAAGGCTTTACTGAATTACCAAAAACAAATAATTATCTCAATAAAAAAACACTGAGAAAAATTCTACGCATTGCCAATAAGCATATCAAATATATGGGATCAAAACAAGCAGAGGCAATCATCCTAATGCATTTTTGCAACGAGCTGAAAAGCTCTTCCATTCCTTTTCAAAAAACTGCAGCACTCACAAATATTTACCTGCAACAAATCAAGAAGATCAAAGCCGCTATAGCAACATTGCATGAAGACCTGCAATACGATTTTCAACAACAATTAAAAGAATTGGCCATTTAATTAAGACTCTTCGTCGAAATATAGTTTGTAAAAGTGCTTTCCACTAAACTCATCAAAGCCCTTTTCGATCAAGTCTTTCCGGCCATGGATATACACGTGGAAATTTTTGTCGAGTTTTAAAATACTCTTGAAAACTCTTTGTTGTTTTTTTACCGCAGAAAGATGAATGTCAAATTCATCTTCAATGATCACCTGCCTTGAAGCTTCATAAGTTTGTTTATACTGCGTAAAAGTTTCGATCATTTCTGGATGGTGCAATACTTCTTCTGCAAACTCATCCATTTTAAAAGCATCCTTTGTTTTAAAATAATCCATGCTTCTATTCAACAGATCGATCTGATCCGATTTATTCACTTCAAATTTTTCCTGTAGTTCGTTACTGATAAACAATTTACACATCCCCATAGCAGCATCTGTGTGATAATAACTGGTGGCAGATGGTGCAACTTGTAAAAAGTCTTTCACCCAATACTGTGCATCTTGCTGTTTATTGGTATTGTCTACCACGCAAACCACATATCCCTCCTCACGATTCTTTTTAAAGATCAGGCAGCCTTTGTCGAGCTTGTTGATGTTTACCCCATCCTCAGCAACCACTTCCCAGCTTTGTCCGTGCGGAAACACCTTTAGAAAAGTTTCCTTACTCTCACTTTTAAATATCCCGATGGCATCTACGTATTCGGTTCCAAAGGGTACATTACTAAAATGAGCTACATACATTTCCCCCTCTTTTACCTTCGAATGGGTGCTTTTACTATAGAGAAACTGGGCTAGGCGGGCAGACTGACTGGTAAAAGTCTTCGGATTATCAAAGAGTTCAGTGGCGTAATGGTACACTTCATTGAGTCCCAGATCGCTGATATGGGTAAAATGAAATTGCTCTTGCTCATTAAACGCACCCAAAAAATAGCGCGTTAACATCCCCCTTACGATTGAGTCGTTGAGGGTAAGCGGGTTGGCTGAAAGCCCTAAAGCCTCGCCCCTGCTTGGGTTTCCGAGCTTGTGAACGATTACCTGTTGTAACAAAACACTATCAATTCCTGTCATAATACGGCGAAGATAATAGAGAGTTAGCTAGTACAAAATAGTTCCTCTAAGAAAGCAAATTCGTTTTTCGGCCATAAAAAGTGCACCTTTACACCGTAATATTCATTGGCCCATTCGTTTTGGATGCGCTCGCCTGATTAAACCTTAAACCATTTTCCGATTATGTACACCCAGATTTGGAGCAAATACCTGCCTATTATTAAGATATTATTAAAGCGTTCTGCTAATGGTAACCAAATGCTTGAACTAAACAGGATTGACTTTGAAAGAGCTGGAACAGGCCGCAAAGCAGGTTATAAATTCTTGATCGAATTTGCATTGGGCAGAACTGTGAATGTATTAAGTGGCATCCCTTTAGCAAAAGATCTGGCTGATACCATGTTGGCAGATGTTGCAATCAAAGAAATATTAGTAAAGGGCAATTATGAAGTTGCATTGAACACACGTTTCCAATTGAGCATCAAAAACGTTACACCAGTTGCACCTGCAGAAGAAGCATAATAAAAATTCTTATATATAAAAGCCGTCCCGAATAAATCGGGACGGCTTTTTTTTCTAGATGAGCCCCGGCTTGAAAGCCGGGGTTAATTCACTCTTATCTTTTATCTTTTCACTTCTTCTTCCTCCTCTCTTCACTCTTATCTTTTATCTCTTCACTTACAATGTAGCCATATCAATCACAAACCGATATTTCACATCCGACTTGATCACTCTTTCGTAAGCGGCATTGATATCTTTCATTGCAACTAATTCAATATCAGAAACAATATTGTGTTCGGCACAATAGTCCAACATTTCTTGTGTTTCTTTAATACCTCCAATCATTGAACCCAAAATACTCCTGCGTTTTGAGATCAATTTTGCTGCACTGATCCTACTATCTTCTGGAGGGATTCCCACCAATAACATCGTACCATTGAACCGCAATAAATTTAAAAATTTATTCATGTCATGCGGAGCGGCCACCGTATTTAAAATAAAATCAAAGCTATTCGCCGCCTGTTTCATTGCCGCTTCATCGGTTGATAAAATAAAATGGTGCGCGCCTAATTTTTTCGCGTCGGCCTCTTTGGAAGCACTGGTACTTAACATAGTAACTTCTGCACCAAAAGATGCCGCAAATTTTACTGCCATATGTCCTAACCCACCCAACCCTAACACCGCAACCTTATGTCCTTTTCCAACACCAGCATATTTTAAAGGAGACCAAGTGGTAATTCCCGCACACAATAATGGTGCAACAGCGGCAAGATTGGATGTAAAAGGAACTTTTAATGTGTAATGTTCATCTATCACAATTTTGCTCGAATACCCTCCAAAGGCGATCGTTTTCCCGTCTCGTTCGTATCCATTGTAAGTACCTGTCATTCCTTCCTCACAATATTGCTCCAAATCGGTTTTACAGCAATCGCATTTCCTACAAGAGTCAATAAATACGCCAACTCCCGCAATATCTCCTACTTTGAATTTAGTGACCCCTGCACCTACCTCAGAAACACGGCCAACTATTTCATGTCCGGGTACCAATGGATATAATGCAGGCCCCCATTCACTCCGAGCCATATGAATATCTGAATGGCATACACCACAAAATAATATATCGATCAACACATCTTTTTCTCCAACAGCTCTTCTTTCAAAGCCAAATGGTTCAAGATCGGTTGATTTACTCAATGCTGCGTAAGATTTTACTGTTATCATATTTATTTTTTTAAGCTATTCAAATTAATA
>JAPLEO010000038.1 GCA_026391125.1 Bacteroidota bacterium | reverse complement strand
TTTCGAAGGTAAGCACGAGAGCATTGCACAATTTGATGATCTAAAAGATCGTGTGGTGATTGTGAACGGATTGAGTAAAGGTTTTGCAATGACTGGATGGCGCTTAGGATATATTGCAGCTAACACCACAATTGCAAAAGCATGCGAAAAACTACAGGGACAATTCACAAGTGGTACTTGCTCTATTGCACAGAAAGCAGGTGTAGCAGCACTTTTAGGCGATCTTAAGCCTTCTTTAGAAATGACTGAAGAGTTCACTAGAAGAAGAGCAAAAACTTTAGAATTAGTAAATTCTGTTCTAGGCTTTAAATGTTTTGAACCTCAAGGTGCCTTCTATGTATTCCCTGATGTGAGTTATTATTATGGCAAATCAAATGGTACTGAAACAATTAAAAATGCGGCTGATTTCAGTATGTTTCTTTTAAATACTGCGCACGTTTCATCAGTAATGGGAGATGCATTTGGAGAACCACATTGTGTACGTTTTTCATTTGCGAATAGCATGACAAATATTGAAAGGGCTTGGGCAAGGATCATTGAAGCATTGGCTAAACTGAAATAGAAATAAGTGAAGAGATAAAAGATAAAAGTGAAGAGAGGATTGTAAGATGAAAAGATTATAGTGTTCTTTTTTAACTACAACCCTTGGCGTTGCCAAGGGTTTTGTTTTAGAAGATAGTATAGTCGGCTTTAAAGCTTTTCACCTTCTATCTCATCCTCCTCTTTTCACCTTCTATCTCATCCTCCTCTTTTCACTTTTATCTATACTCTTTTATCTAAAACTTAGTTTCGATTGTCTTTTGTTTCTAGAACATATTCATTTTGAATCAACCACTTTTTAAAATGGTATTCGATTCGATAACTCACAGCTAGTTTTGAAGTTTCACTATACTGAACCGTTAAAAGGTATTGCTGATCTTTGGTTCCTTTTAACCATGATTCAGTCAGGCTTTTGTTTTCATTTTCCTTACTCGGTTCTCCTAAATAAGCATGTACTATTGAGCTATCCTGCATGAGCGGCATATTGCGCCAAGTATAGGGTATGGAAAGTTTTGCGGCATTGGGCACCACATATTTAAAAACAAAAGCATAGAATATCAGTGCCGTCAAAAGCATGCAGGTAACTGAAATAACAACCGTTTTCTTTGACATATATCTATCAAACTTTAAAAATGTTATTAAAATAAACTTGAATCAAAACCATAATCACGTTCTACTACACAGATCCTAGTTTTGTAGGAGCTATACCATTTGTCTTTTCCCATTTGTTGTGCTATCAAATGTTCTGAAACGGATTTCCATTTTTTGATCGCATCGATACTATCCCAATAAGAAACCGTGATACCAATGGCATTTCTTGCAGATTCATGACCTAAATAACCTGGTTGTTGTTTAACCAGTTCAACCATTTTTTCTGCCATCTGTCCATAGCCTTCTGAATCTTCAGAAGCAACTGAACTAAAGATTACAGCATAGTAAGGTGGCTTTGGTGTTGTTGCAATCATTGATCAATATTTATTTATCATTTTACTTTGCTAATTCCAGAAATTTATGATGCAATGCTAGTACCTGTTCTGTTAGCAGCTGCTGGTCATCATTTAGGATTACAAAATCGCACAATTTCATTTTGATCGTATCAGAGGCTTGTCGATCAATCCTCGATAACACTTCTTCCCTATTCAAACCATCTCTTTGCATCACTCTTTGAATCCTGATATGTTGTGGAGCAAAAACCCCAATGATATAGTCCAATCCTGCGCCAGCTCCTGCTTCAAATAAAAGTGCGGCTTCTTTAATTCCGTAGGGCTTATCCATTCCCACAAACCAATTCTCTGCAGCGCTAAGTGTTATTGGATGCACCATTGCATTAAGCAGTTCAAGTTGGTAAGGATCATTAAAGACAATTCCTGCCAACCATTTTCTATTGAGTTTGTCATGTTCAAAAACGAGTGGACCAAATTGCGCCAGAAGTTTCTTTTTAAGTACCGGATCGTTTTCCATCAGATTCTTTGCTACTGTATCTGCATCAAAAACAGGAATGCCTAATACCTTGAAGATATTCGCAACTGTGGTTTTACCACTTCCAATTCCTCCTGTGAGTCCGATTTTAAGCATAAAAAATCCGAAATTCAATTACTCGAATTTCGGATATAAGAATTGTAATTAAGAATTATTTCTTGTCGGCTTCAGGTTTGTTAAGAGCTGCAGTCCATTCCATGCTGATGGTAGATTTTTCGATCTTTAAATAGCTACCCGGACTAACCTCTAACTGCAAAGTACCATCTTCATTGATTTTATTGATAGTTCCGTGAATACCTGCGATGGTAACTACTTTGCTACCTTTTTGCATATCCTCAATAAATTTCTTTTGTTCTTTTGCTTTTTTAGCTTGAGGGCGAATCATGAATAACCAGAAAACTAATATGATGGCACCCATCATTACCAACTGTACCATTCCACCACCACCCTGCTTAGGGTCACCGGCTAATAAAACTGAATTCAAATACATTTTTTTGATTTTTATATTTTAAAAGAAGATTGCAAATAAACAAAATTTTCAATTAATGCTTTTTCGAAGGCTCAGCAACTTCATTTGCCGAGAGAATTACCCCGGTAAACAAGAGTGTCTTGTTGATGCCATTCTTTGTATTGGTAGTTACAAAAATACTCTTTCTAACTTCTCCAGGATGAGCTTTATTACTATCGAAAGAGCCCGTGACAAATCCCTCACCACCTGGAGGAATGGCCTCTTTGGTATAATCTGGAACCGTACAACTACAGCCAGCTTGTACATTAGATATGGTCAATGGTTTATTTCCAATATTGCGCATTCTAAACGTTACCTCTTTGATTTCTCCCATTGGGATCTTGCCAAAATTGATATTGGAATCCAACCACAGAATTTCAGTAAAATTGGCTGAATCCGTTGCTGAATAAGGGTTTAAACGAATAACCGGAGTTGGGTTTTTACAGGCTTGTACAATAAAAAAACAAACGAGAGCTGCAACAGCAATGATTTTTTTCATCGTCTATGATTTGCTTTTGAAATTAACTTTATGAATTTGTCCTTTCTCCATAAACTCTTTATGAATATTATCTAAGATCCCGTTTACGAACTGACCACTTTGTGCGGTACTATATTCCTTTGCAAGATCTATATATTCATTGATCGTAACCTTTGTTGGGATGGTTTCGAAATATAATAATTCGCAAACGCCCATCCTCATAAGGATCATATCTAGCAAAGCGATACGTTCTGCATCCCAGTTTTTCAACTTAGGTTTGATCAATTCCGCGGTGTATTCCTTTTTTTCGATCGTTGTAGTTAATAATGATTTCGCAAAATCCCATTTTTCTGAACCGATCATTTGTTGAAGATCATAGGAAGCTGGCTTGTGCAAATAATTCAGCACTAACTGATCAATCATTTCAGCATCGTCATCCCAGTTAGAAAAATGTTCTTCAATATGTGCTATAAAATCTTCATTAGGCAGCATCAATGCAGTGAAGATTAGCTTCAGGATTTCTTTTTCCTTGGCCAGATCCCTACTTTGTTCCTTGATATATTCTAGGTATTTTTCGCAGTTCGTTAGCTCTAAATATACTTTTTTCAATAGCTCGCGATCAATTTTCAGCTCTGGCTTATATTGGTCAACTGCTTTTTTATAGGTATCTGATTCTAAGATCTGCCTCAGAACTTGGTTCCCAGCAATTTTGATGTTTACGTTTAGATCCTCCTGAGAAGGAAGGTTTTTGGCTGCCCTAAATGCACTTCGGGTTTCAGCATAACGAGCTACTTCTGTAACAAAATAGACCAAATAAACAAATAAATCACTGGTCTGGTCGAGGTGTTTCTGTAACTGGCTGACTGGATTTTTAAACGAAATAGGGCTATCGGCCGACTCTATCATGTAGAGTAACTGCATTACCTTGACACGAATATTTCTTCTACTGATCATTGATAAGAACTTGTTTTTTGGAGGTGCAAAGGTATTGGTTTCGGACGGCCTTGCAAAATGAAAGCTGGATTTATGCAAATTTGACACTGCCAGATTCAAAAACTTACCCCATCTTTGCGCCGTTTCTGACAGTCTATGTATCAGTTTGCCATACAGATGCAGGTTTCTGAAAATTTGACCTAATTCTACCCTATGGCACAATTATAGCAGATTGCCAGTACTATTTAATCAACTAAATAAAAAACTATAAACACATGGCTAAAAAATTGCAAGTTACTCCGCTTCACGACAGAGTAATCGTTAAGCCTGCCGCTGCTGAAGAAAAAACTGCAGGTGGAATCATCATTCCAGATACCGCTAAGGAAAAACCACAGCGTGGAATTATTGTGGCTGCTGGCACAGGTAAGAAAGATGAACCAATGACCGTTAAAGTTGGTGATAATGTTTTGTATGGCAAATATGCTGGTACTGAAATTACCATTGAAGGTCAGGATTTATTAATCATGAGAGAAAGCGATATTCTGGCGATTGTTTAATGCGTACTTTATTAGATTATAGTAGACGCTACTAATCTTATGTACAATTTCTAAAATTCCAAAAACTTAAAATATTATGGCTAAACAGATTTTCTTCGATATCGAAGCAAGAAATAAAATGAAAAAAGGCGTTGATACTTTGGCCAACGCAGTAAAAGTAACCCTCGGACCAAAAGGCCGTAACGTGGTTATTGAGAAAAAATTTGGTGCACCTCAAGTAACTAAAGATGGTGTAACTGTAGCAAAAGAAATCGAACTAGAAGATGCTATTGAGAACATGGGTGCTCAAATGGTGAAAGAAGTTGCTTCTAAAACTGCTGATATTGCAGGTGATGGTACAACTACTGCAACTGTTTTAGCTCAAGCGATCATTGGTGAAGGTTTGAAGAACGTTGCTGCTGGCGCTAATCCAATGGATTTGAAGCGTGGTATCGACAAAGCGGTTGCTAAAGTGATTGAAAGCTTAAGAGCGCAATCTCAAACTGTTGGAAACGACACTAAAAAAATCGAACAGGTTGCTACTATTTCAGCAAATAGCGATAGTGAAATTGGTAAGCTGATTGCTATGGCAATGGCTAAAGTGGGTAAAGAAGGTGTGATCACTGTTGAAGAAGCTAAAGGAACTGATACTACAGTTGATGTAGTAGAAGGTATGCAATTCGATCGTGGATATATCTCTCCATATTTCGTTACAAACAGCGAAAAAATGGAAGTAGAATTACAAAATCCATACATCCTGATCTATGACAAGAAGATCAGTGCGATGAAAGATATCCTACACATTTTAGAGAAAGTTGCGCAAACTGGTCGCCCATTAGTAATCATTGCAGAAGACCTAGAAGGTGAAGCATTGGCTACATTGGTGGTAAACAAATTGCGTGGCACTTTGAAAGTTGCTGCTGTTAAAGCTCCAGGTTTCGGAGATCGTAGAAAAGAAATGCTGACTGATATTGCCATCTTAACTGCTGGTACTGTAGTTAGCGAAGAACAAGGTTTCAAATTAGAAAATGCAGACCTTTCTTATTTAGGTCAGGCAGCTTCTATCACTATTGATAAAGATAACACAACAGTAGTTGGCGGTAAAGGCAAGAAAGCTGATATCGTTTCTCGTGTTAATCAAATCAAAGCACAGGTTGAAAATACCACTTCTGATTATGATCGCGAAAAATTACAAGAGCGTTTGGCTAAATTAAGTGGTGGTGTTGCAGTATTATATGTAGGTGCTGCTACAGAAGTTGAAATGAAAGAAAAGAAAGACCGTGTTGATGATGCGCTTCACGCTACTCGTGCAGCTGTTGAAGAAGGAATCGTACCAGGTGGTGGAGTTGCTTATATCCGTGCAGTAGAATCTTTGGAAAAACTGAAAGGTGCTAACCAAGACGAAACTACAGGTATCCAAATCATCAAGCGTGCTATCGAAGAGCCATTGCGTCAAATCGTTATCAATAGCGGTATTGAAGGTTCTATCGTAGTTCAGAAAATCAAAGAAGGCAAAGCAGACTTTGGTTTTAATGCTCGTACAGAAGTTTATGAAAACCTGTTCAAAGCAGGTGTAATTGATCCAACTAAAGTTACTCGTGTAGCTTTAGAGAATGCTGCTTCAATTGCTGCGATGTTGTTAACAACAGAGTGTGTAATTGCAGACAAACCAAAACCAGAAGCTCCAATGCATGGCGGTGGTGCTCCTGATATGGGTGGCATGGGTTACTAAACAAAATAAGGTAGGTCATCCTACTTATAATATAAAAGCCGTCCTGAGCAATCGGGACGGCTTTTTTTTGACCTATTAGTTTTGATTTTTACTTTTGAATTTTGACTTTATAGTATCCCATCACTAAAAACAACTGCGCTAAACCATAAGTTAGCATGACAAAAATATCAAGCGATGGATCTTGCAAATTGAATTTATTGATTGCTAATAATCCATCAGACATAATGAATAAGATTGCTCCTGGAATAAAATATTGAATCGCAACATGGTTATATAAAGGTGCTGCCGATAAATTTGATGCAAGAATTGCCATGAATGCAATCAGGATCATATAAACGATAATCGGAATTAAAAATGCACCAGCATTATCCTTAATAATGAATATAACTATTGAACAGGTAATCGATAAAAACAATAATGCGAGCAATGCCACTTTTGATTTTGTTATATGCAATGGAAACATGGAATAGAAATAAATGCTAATACATATATGCGTAACCATAAAACCCAGCATACCCCATAAAAAAAACTGTTCCCCATCAAATGCCAACAATAAATCTCCCGCAAACGAACCCGTTAATGCCATCAAAGGAAGGAAAAAAAATTTCCCTTTTGAACCCATAAAATGTAGTAGAAATAGTAGTAAAAGAAAAGGGATCAATAACAGTTTAGAATAAAAACGGTACGTATCCAATTCTAAAAAAATGAAAAGGCAATGCGCAAAGAGAATCAGGAGAAAAATCCAGATTCCAGTTTTCTTAAGCAAGTTCATGGAGCAATCTTATTGGCTTGCCTAAATTTAGTTAAAAGACATGCTTCTTTACCAGATTGATTAGAAATTTCTACCGATTTTGTAATATTGCGCCATGCCAAGAGAAATGGAAGCCGATTTTTTTGAAAGATGGACGAAGCAACGTCACACTTATAAAAATGCAGCCCGCCCCTTTTTTATTGGATTATCGGCCGGTTTTGCGATAGGTGTAGCTATTTTGTTCAGCATCTACTTAGGCTGGTACCAACGGGCCAATATGGAGCTCAACAGTAGTTTAAACCCCATATTATTCCTATTGGCTATAATTGGAATTTCTGTTTTTATGGCTTTTATGTATCGGAACTACCAATGGGAACAGAATGAACAACGTTATTTGTCAATACTTGCAAGAAAAAAACAAACAGAAATACCTCACCAGATGCAGCCTTAAAGGATAAAAAAGCGTCTATAACCCTAAACCCGATACATGAAAAAACTGATTTTCGTTTGGACTATTATTTTATTTGCCTCTCTTTCTTGTGGAAAAACAAGCACTTCAGGTTGTACACCTGCCACTATTGCATCTGAAAACGCTTCATTGGTTAGCTATTGTACTGCAAATACGATCAATTATACCACACATAGTTCTGGCATCTTATATGAGATCATTACGCCTGGTTCAGGAACTGCACCCACTGTAAACTCTAGAATTTATATCACATATACTGGAAAACTATTCAACGGAACCGTTTTTGATTCACAAAGCAATGCTGCCTTAACTGGTTGGGTATTGGGTTCGTTGATCGACGGTTGGAAAATTGGGCTTCCACTCATAAAAAAAGATGGTAGGATTAAATTAGTAATCCCTTCGTCTTTAAGTTATGGCTGTGCTGGATCAGGAACAACAATTCCTTCAAATACGCCTTTATACTTCGATGTTAGCCTTGTAGACGTTCAATAATTCCAATTTCGGCATTAAAAAGGACTTCCAAAACCCAAAAAAGCTTGTCAAAATACCAATTTAGGCAGGTTTTTTTGGTTTTTTGGCCTTATAAGGAAAGTTCTGAGAGTCAATCTATTCACAGTAGGGAATTATTCATTCCCATTCCCCTATCTTTGCCGCTCTAAAAAAAATTGTAAACCGTTACTAATATGCAACTGAAAGGTTTAGTGCGCTTCTTTGCCATTGCTCTGATTTTGATCTGTGTGTATCAATTATCATTTACTTGGATTGTTCGTAACCATGAATCCAACATGGAAGCTAAAGCCGATATCTGGCTTAAGCAATTTGCGAATCCAGATCAGAAATATTCATCAAACAAAGAACAGCAATCTGTATACGCAGATAGTTTGAAAGAATTAAAGAAAGAACGTTTGCAGCGTTTACTTGACAGTACCAAAGACGAGAAATTGGCTTTTGGCTTTACCACTTACAGAAGTGCTAAAGAAAAAGAATTATTATTAGGTCTTGACTTGCAAGGAGGTATGAGTGTTACGATGGAAGTTGGTCTGAGTGATCTACTGAAGTCTTTAGCAAACTATACCAAAGATCCTGTTTTTACAAAAGCATTAGAAGCTGCTGTAGCAAGAAAAGCAAATAGTGGTGCTGATTTAATTTCTTTGTTCAAAGAAGAATTAGTTAAAGCAAATCCACAAGTTAAACTTGCTCCTTATTTCGCTACACGAAGTAATGGTAAAGTTAAGTTTGACGATAGTGATTCTAAAGTAACAGATTACTTAAGAGAACAAGCAACCTCTGCTTTCAACAATACTTATCGGATCCTACGTACACGTATTGATCAATTTGGAGTATCCTCTCCAAACATCAATCCTGATCCTGCTAAAAGTATTATCAATATTGAGTTAGCTGGTATCAATGATAAAGAAAGAGTACGTAAATATTTACAAGCTACTGCGAACCTACAATTCTTTGAAATGTACACTTTGGAAAGCAAAGACGTACAGAGCGGAATTGTTGCAGCTGATAAAGCAGTTCAAGAATACTTGAATGGTGTTACAGCCAAGGATACAACTGTTGCCAAAAAAGACACTACTGCAAAAGTTGCTACAACAAAAGCAGATACTTCTAAAACTGCAACTATCTCTAGCATTGCAGCTACTCCAAAAACAGCCGCTAAAAATGATACTACTAAAGCTAAAATAAACGAGTCTCCAATTGTTCGTTTAATTCAGTTTACACAACCTTACCAGGGTCGTGGTGGTAAAACCATTTTCCCTTCTAACCTGGGTTATATTCAAACAAAAGATACTGGTCGTTTGAATGATTTCTTAAGAATGGAACTTGTTAAAAGCAAATTCCCTTCGAACCTAGCATTCATGTATGGAAAAGTTGATGCTACAGATGCAAAAGCAAATGACATTTTGATGCTTTATGCAATCAAAACCTTAGATAATGGTCAGGCTGAATTGGAAGGTGATCATATCACCAATGCTGGTCAGGACTATGATGAGCATGGTAAGATCGCGATCAAAATGAACATGGACAAAATTGGTACCAACATTTGGGCCAAAATGACAACTCGCAACGTTGACAAGCCAATTGCGATTGTGATGGACAATTTTGTTTACTCTGCTCCAAATGTAAACGACCCTATTACTACTGGTAACTCACAAATCAGTGGATCTTATACCTTGAAAGAGGCTCAAGACCTTTCTGAATTGTTGACTTCTGGTAAATTAACTGCTCCTGCAAGAATTGTTGCTGAACAGCAAGTTGGTCCAACATTAGGAAAAGAATCGATCAAAGGCGGTGCAATGTCGTTCTTGATTTCGTTCATTGTAATTTTTGCTTTAATGTTAATTTACTTCAACACAGGTGGTTGGGTTGCTAACATGGCATTGATCTTAAACTTATTATTTACAATCGGCATCTTAAGTGCATTAGGATTTACTCTTACTGCTCCAGGTATTGCCGGTTTAGTATTGACCATTGGTTTAGCGGTTGATACGAACGTAATTATATTCGAGAGGATTAAAGAAGAACTTACTAAAGGAAAGAGTTACCAAAATGCGGTGAACGATGGTTACCAACGTTCATTGTCTCCAGTTTTGGATGCACACGTAACTACCCTATTAACTGCTTTGATCTTAGCGTACTTCGGACTAGGTCCAGTTCTAGGTTTCGCAACTACTCAGATCATTGGTATCTTATTGAGCTTATTCTGCGGAATTTTAGTATCTAGATTAATTACTGATTGGTATACTAATAAAAACCGTCACTTCGAATACTTCACTGGCATTTCTAAGCGCGTATTCAAACACGCATCTTTCAAATTCATTGAATACAGAAAGATTGCTTATGGAATTTCAGTTATTGTATTAATATTTGGTATCGCTTCTTTTTTCAATGGCTTTAAACAAGGCGTTGAATTTAAAGGTGGTCGTAGTTATACTATTAAGTTCGATAAGCCAGTAAAAGAAGAAGAGATCAGAACAGCATTGAAAACAACTTTTGGTGAAGATGTAATCACTAAAACTGTAGGATCAGCAAATACAATCAACATTACAACTGCTTATAAAATCACAGAAAGCGGGAATAATATAGATTCACTGGTAGAGAATAAATTGTACACTGGATTAAAACCGTTTATTCCTCAAACAGTTACTTTCTCAGAATTCGAAAGCAAATACAAACAAGGTTCACAAACTGTATTGCCAACAATCTCTGATGATCTTAAATCAGGTGCAACAAAAGCGGTAATCTTTGGTATAATCATTATCTGTTTATACATCTTTATTCGTTTCCGCGACTGGCGTTATTCTTTGGGAACAATCTTCTCATTATTACACGACGTATTCGTAACCTTGATCGTATTCAGTTTCTTTAAAAATATTGTGCCATTCCCATTAGAGATTGACCAGCACTTTATTGCAGCTATATTAACCGTAATTGGTTTCTCAATGAACGATACTGTAATTGTATATGACCGTATTCGTGAAGACAGTAAATTGATGAAAGGTGTTGACAATGGCACCATCATTAATCGTGCGATCAACGAAACTTTGAGTCGTACTATCATGACTTCATTAACCGTATTCTTAACCATCCTGATCCTCTTCATCTTTGGTGGTGAAGTAACTCGTGGTTTTGCATTCGCTATGTTAGTTGGGGTTATTACTGGTACCTACTCTTCTATCTTTGTTGCCGCTCCTGTATTGGTTGACTTTGCAAAGAGCAGACCATTAGGTAAGAACTCAGATGACAAGAAAAAATAGTCATTCCTAAATATAAAAAAGCCCGCCCCGAGCACTCGTGGCGGGCTTTTTTTTGCTTAAAATCCACTTAAATAATCTGATTCTAAGAATTTTAACAAGCATTATTTTTGTTCTGGCATATTTTTGTGAATATTCACTGTGCAAAGATTTAACAAACATATTATCCGTTGTTTAACACTAATTCTCGCGATTCAATTATTGAATTTGAGTATTTATGCACAGGACTTCCATCCAATAATGGAAAGCTCAACAAATAAAGAAACTAATATTTCCGAAACCATTGTTGAATATGTAATTGAAGTTGTTTTAGGGCACAAAGATGCTATTCCAGAACAGAACCAACATCACAAAGACTTACATTTTCATAAGCATATGAATTTCAAGTCTGTTAATATTGACAAACCACAATTGTTAAGCGACACCCAAATTCATATTGCTGGCCTACCAATTATCCTACAAGAATCCTTCGAAGACTTATATCAACAAGAGATCAACCCGCAACCTCCCAAGTTGTAATTGGTTTAAACTCTTATCTCTTTTTTACAGTTACAAACTATTAATTATTAATGGTCTATTTGGTAACATACTGTATTAATAATTAATTCAATTTTTGATTCTTAATTTATTTACATGCGAATTGCGTTTAAACGAGAACCTATTTTAGTTGCTTGCTTTTTTGTTTTTAATCTATTATTTGCCAGCCCAAACTCAAAAGCTCAGTCGAAAAAAATAGATACCGATACCCTACGAATGAGTCTTCCAGCAATGGAAAAAATATTCTTAGATAGTAATTTAACCTTACTAGCTGGTCACTACGGCGTGGATGCCCAAAAAGCTTTGATACAACAAGCCAAAGTTTGGGACAACCCAACTTTAAACACAGATCAGGTGATTGCCGCTAATGGCAAATTTTTTCCTTATGGCAAAAATCCAGATGGCACTTATAGTGGACAGTATTACATACAGGTTCAACAATTAATTAAAACTGCCGGGAAAAGAGGCAAGCTCGTTAATCTCGCAACCACCAATGCAAAATTAAGCGAGCTTCAATTGCAAGATGTTTTAAGAAACCTTCGCTACCAGTTGAGACTAGATTTCTATAATATTTTACAACAATTAAATACAAAATCTATTTACGAAACCCAACGTGCTCAATTAAGTAAACTCTTAACAGGCATGGATGCCCAACTTTCTGCGGGGAATATTGCACAGAAAGATTATTTAAGAATCCAAGCATTATCTATTGCATTAGAGCAAGACATCACAGCATTGAATAAAGACATAGAAGATAATGAAAACGATTTGAAAACTTTGTTACAGCTAAAAACAAATGGGTTCATTAAACCAACTGAAACTGTTACAAATAATGCTTTGAATTTGATTAATGCCGAGATCTTATTTGACACGGCAAGAAAAAGTAATCCCAATTACCTTTTACAACAAACACAAACAGTATATCAACAGCAAAATTTGTCGTATCAAAAATCGCTACGAACACCAGATTTAACCATAAGCCCAAACTATGATAGAAATTCTAACTTTTCTCCGAATTATTGGGGCTTAGGAATTTCATTACCACTTCCAATTATCAATAACAACAAAGGGAATATTAAATCTGCAGAGTATAGCATTAAGCAACAACAAACAATAACGGCAAGTGCTGAAACCGAATTGTGGAATAACATCAATGCAGCTTATCATAAGCTATTGATGACCATTAAACAAAATAGCAATACTCAAAAAGAGTTTTATCAAAAATATGAAGCCATGTATCAGAATGTATTAACTAGCTATCAGAACAAGCAGATCAATCTCTTAGAATTTCTTGATTTTTTTAACGACTATACAGCTTCTCAACAAAGACTTTTACAACAGAATTTAAATTTCCAACTAGCCAAGGAAGAAATAAATTATCATACAGGAATTAATATCCTTAAATAATAATACCAGGTTTAATATGAAATACACATCTATATACTTATTAGTGATTTGTTTTACTTTTTTTGTTTCATGCAAAGAGTCTGAAAAAAAGATAGAAGAATCAAAAATCGTTTGTGTTAGTGATTCGATGCAATCAAGAATTACACTCGACACTGCCAAACTAAGCAATATTAGTAACCAACTACAATTGTCAGGTGAAGTTGGATTTGATGAAAATAAAGTTGTAAAGGTTTTCCCTTTTAGCAGCGGACAAGTGATAGAAGTGAAAGTTTCTATTGGCGACAAAGTAGCTGCAGGGCAAGTTTTAGCAATCATTAAAAGTGCCGACATCGCTGGCAACTATAGTGATTTAAAAACTACTGGTTCAGATGTGGCTATCGCTAAGCGTCAACTTGATAATGCTAAACTCCTTTTTGAAAAAGGAATTAGTAGTGAAAAAGATTATGAAGAAGCAAAAGAAAATTATCAAAAAGCTTTAACTGCCAATCAGAAGATTCAGGATGCTATAAAAATAAACGGAGGGGGAAACACCAGTGCAAATGGCGTATATACGATCAAAGCACCAATTGGAGGATATATCGTTGAGAAAAAAGCAAATGCAGGAAATTTTATCCGTCAAGATAATACAGAAAATCTTTTCACCATTTCTGACTTAAAAGATGTTTGGGTTTGGGCTAATGTATTTGAAACGGATATTTCAAAAATCCACGAAGGCTACACAGCTATTATAAAAACACTTGCTTATCCGGATAAAATATTCAAAGGAAAGATCGATAAGGTCAGCGAAGTATTAAGTTCAGATAATAAGGTTATGAGGATTAGAATTAATCTTCCAAATGAGGGATTAATGTTAAAGCCGGAAATGTTTACCAATGTATTAATTGAAAATACAGAGCAATTGAAAGCAGTAAGTATTCCTTCAGATGCAATGGTGTTTGAAGGCGGAAAAAATTATGTGGTTGTTTATAAATCGAAATGTGATTTAAAACTTTTAGAAGTACAGGTATTGAAAACAGAAAATAATCGCAGTTATATCAGTAGCGGTTTAAATGCTGGCGACATTATCATTTCTAAGAATCAGATCTTGTTTTACAATGCGATACTTGAAAAACAATAATCCCATTTCTCAACGACCAATTTAATTTGTATGAATAAATTCATAAAGAACATCATTTACTTTTCGTTAAGGCACCGCTATTTAATTTTCTTTTTTACAGGTATCCTTGCGGTAATTGGCGTAATTAGTTATAAAAACACACCAATCGAAACATTTCCAGATGTAACCAATACACAGGTTGTAATTATTGCACAGTGGCCAGGTAGAAGTGCGGAAGAAGTTGAAAAATTTGTGACCATTCCAATGGAAACAGTACTGAATTCTGTTCAAAAAAAATCGAACTTAAGAACTACTTCTGCATTTGGATTGAGTTACACACGTATCATTTTTGATGATGATGTAGATGATGCATTTGCACGTCAACAAGTATTAAGCCGTCTTGGAGGCGCAGATCTTCCAGATGGGGTAAAACCTGATGTACAACCTCCTTATGGCCCAACTGGTGAGATCTATCGATACACACTTCGAAGTTCTATAAAATCAATTCGTGATTTAACTACGATTCAAAACTGGGTACTAGATCGTCAGTTTAAATCAGTGCCAGGCGTAGCAGATGTCAATAGTTTTGGTGGAGAAGAAAAGATTTTTGAATTAAGTGTTAATCCTAGCTTACTTAGCAAATACAATTTAAGTTCACTAGATGTTTATACTGCAGTTACAAAAAGTAACGTAAATGTAGGTGGGGATGTAATAGAAAGAAATGGACAATCATTTTTGGTACGCGGTATTGGTTTATTGAACGACATTAAGGATATCAACAATATCATTATTACTAAGATCAATGGACTTCCAATCTTGGTTAAAAATGTGGCTGAGGTAAAAGAATCAGGAAAGCCAAGGCTTGGCCAAGTAGCTAGAGATAATAATACTGATGTGATTGAAGGGATCATTGTGATGCGCAAGGGAGAAAATCCTGCCATCGTTCTTGATAATATCCGAGCCAAGATCAAAGACTTGAATGAGAACGTATTACCTCGCGGCGTTAAGATTGATACATTTTATGACCGAACTAATTTGATGGATTATTGTACCGAAACTGTGATTCACAATCTAGTGGAAGGAATCATTTTAGTTACTGCCATTGTATTGTTGTTTATGGCTGATTGGCGAACAACGGTTATTGTTAGTATCATTATTCCGCTCTCTCTCCTATTTGCTTTTATGTGTATGCGAATCAAGGGTATGAATGCAAACTTACTGAGTATGGGGGCTGTGGATTTTGGGATTATCATTGATGGAGCTGTGGTAATGGTGGAAGGATTATTTGTGGCTTTAGATAAACGAGCGCGGGAAGTTGGGATGGAGAAATTCAACAAATTGGCGAAACTTGGATTATTTAAAAATGTGGGAAGCGAAATGGGTAAATCCATTTTCTTTTCAAAATTGATTATCATCACCTGTTTGATCCCCATTTTTGCTTTTCAAAAAGTAGAAGGAAAAATGTTCTCTCCTTTGGCCTATACCTTAGGATTTGCATTATTGGGCGCTTTACTATTTACGCTTACACTTGTTCCTGCACTGTCAAGTATTTTACTTAGAAAAAATGTTAGGGAAAAACATAATCCGATTGTTATCTTTTTCGAAACCATTGTTTCAAGATCCTATAAAGTGGTTATGAAATGGCCAAAAGCAAGTTTGCTAATTGCTTTAACTGCAATGATGCTCACTTTCTTTTCAGCCAAATTTTTAGGTACAGAATTTTTACCCCAATTAGACGAAGGTGCACTATGGGTAGAAAGCGAATTACCCATGAGTGTTTCTTTAAATGAAGCCAACTTTATTGGTAATACCATGACCGATATGTTACACAAATTCCCAGAAGTTAAACAAACACTATCACAGGTAGGAAGAACTAATGATGGTACAGATCCAAAGGGATTTTTTAATGTACAGATTCAGGTAGATCTAAAGCCCAAGAAAGAATGGCGTAAAGGACTTACTTCTGAAAAATTAATTGAGGAAATGGATGTACAACTTTCCAAAATACCAGGGATCGTACTTAACTATTCTCAACCAATTAGAGATAATGTGGAAGAAGCCGTTGCTGGTGTGAATGCTGCTTTAGCCGTTAAAATATTTGGCCCAGATTTCAATACCCTTGATTCATTAGCAAAAGCAACACTTAAGCAATTACAAACTGTGAGAGGAATTGAAGATCTAGGAATTTTAAGGAATCTCGGACAACCCGAATTTAGAATTGAATTGGATCAAAATAAAATGGCTTTGTATGGTGTAAATATTGCTGATGCCGAATCAGTGATTGAAATGGCTATTGGTGGTAAAGCTGCTACAACTTTATATGAAGGTGAAAAAAGATTTGATGTGCGGATCCGTTATCAAAAAGAATATCGAGACGATCAGAAAAAGATTGAAAATCTGATGGTACCAGCAAGTGATGGAGCGAAAGTTCCATTAAAAGAAATCTGTGTATTCAAATCTAGTACTGGTCCGGCTTTCATCTATCGCGACAATAACCAACGATATATTGCTGTGAAGTTTTCGATTCGTGAAAGAGATTTAGGAAGTACCATCGAAGAAGCACAAGAAAAAGTGAATAATAAGGTTCAGCTACCTAAGAATTATACTGAAACTTGGAATGGTGAATTTGAAAATCAAACCAGAGCCTCTCAAACATTGGGAAGAGTGGTGCCTATTTGCTTATTAGTCATTTTTGTTATTCTATTCATCACATTCGGCAATGTAAAAGATGCCATGCTTACAATTTTGAATGTGCCTTTTGCATTAATTGGTGGGATTCTGGCACTTCATGTAACAGGGATCAATTTTAGTATCAGTGCAGGGATTGGTTTTATTGCGCTGTTTGGTGTTTGTATACAAAATGGAGTCATACTAATCAGTGTTTTCCGAAAAAACTTAGAATTGAAAATGAGTTTGGAAGATGCGGTTTATGAAGGTGTGATATCAAGGGTTCGCCCAGTTGTGATGACAGCATTAATGGCAGCCATCGGTCTTTTACCTGCAGCCATGAGTACCGGTGTGGGTAGCGAAACACAAAAGCCATTAGCTATTGTTGTGATCGGTGGATTAATTACCTCTACCATCCTAACCTTATTAATTCTACCTGTCATTTATAGTCTTGTACACAAATTCATCCATAAAAGAGAAAACATGAAGCTCTTGAAAAAAATGGGCGCAGTTTAAATCAAGTTCTTGAATCGGCCAACCTATCATCTTAGGATGGCCGATTTTTTAATCAATTTATAATAGACTAAATTAATTTTTAGACACAACTAAATATTATCTTTGGGCATGCGTAAATTATACCCCACTATAATTGTATTGCTATTCATTCAGCAATACACCCATGCCCAAAAAGATTCCATAAAGAGTCAGAATAAAAAATGGTCCATTCATTGGCAGGCAACCATCATTCCACAATACCATTTTAAATTTAATGCAGCTTATTCAGGAGATAACAGTTTACAGACAAGTGAACCTACCAGAACCTCCTTTTCAACTACGTTATTTTTGAAATACAAGGCTTCAAAAAACACTTATTTTGTATTCAACCCAGAAGCAGCTGGTGGCAAAGGATTAAGTAAAACTTTGGGGATTGCAGGTTTTAGTAACGGTGAAGTGTACCGTGTAGGCGACCCTACTCCCAAACCTTTTATTGGTAGACTTTATTTTGAACAAAGATTTCCATTGAGTAGTTCCTTAGAAAAAGTAGCGGATGATATCAATCAAATTGCTGAAACCACGCACAAAGATTACCTATCAGTAATTGCGGGTAAATTTAGTCTGACCGATTTTTTTGATGACTCTCAAATTAGTCATGATCCAAGAACACAATTTTTTAACTGGGCATTGATGGGAAATGGTGCTTGGGATTATCCAGCCAATACAAGAGGATATACCATGGGAGCAGTTATTCAAGCGGTATATAAAGATTGGGCAGCAAGAATGGCACTCACAACGGTACCTACTGAAGCGAATGGTCCGAACTTACAATTCAAGTGGGGCAAGGCGATGGGCTTTGTGCTAGAATTAGAGAAAACACACTTATTCCAAAAATCAGAGAAACAGTTTAGTACCGTACATCTTGGCTATTTTATTAACTATGCCAATATGGGGAACTATCAGGAAAGTAATGATATCATTTATTTTATGCCAGGCACCCCTCCCGATATCACGGTTACAAGAAAATATGGAAGAACAAAATGGGGGTTTTATGGAAGTGCAGATAATCATTTTGGAAGCTTTCACTTTTTTGTAAAAGCAAGTATCAATGATGGTAAAAACGAAAGTTGGGCCTTCACTGAAATTGATCAAAGCTTTACTACAGGTATGCAGTTTGATGGAGACCTATGGAAAAGAAAAAAAGATCGCTTTGCCATTGCATATATCAACAATAATTTGTCGGCAACACATAGACAATATTTAAAACAGGGCGGATATGGCTTCTTGATTGGAGACGGAAAATTGAATTATGGTGCTGAACAAATCATCGAAGCATACTATTCAGCACATTTGGTAAAACAAGTCTTTATCAGTCCAGATTATCAGTTTGTATGGCATCCAGCCTATAATCAGGATCGAGGGCCAGTACATATCATTGGACTAAGATTGCACGCAGACTTCTAATAAAAAAAGCCACTCAAAGTGGCTTTTTCAATAAAGTTTATTTACAAATTATACTGCAAATGAGGTTCCGCAACCGCAAGTACTGCTTGCATTGGGATTTGAGAAAGTGAATCCACGGCTATTCAAACCACCTTTCCAATCTACTTCCATGCCATAAAGGTAGATCTGATGACTCTTATTCATAATACATCCAATTCCTTCAATTTCAAATACTTCATCTCCTTCTTCCTGCATGTCAAAGCCTAGCACATAGGTCATTCCGCTACATCCACCGCCTTTCACACCAACTCTTAATCGCTGTGTAGTATCAAATCCGGGTTCACCCATTAATCGCTTTATTTCTTCCACTGCACCCACCGTTAATTTAACTGCTGATATAACTGCTACTTCCATAATTCAAGTTTAGAGAGCAAATTTACAATCATTCTGTTTTAAATCTGTTAAGACTGTTTTCGATAACTGGAAAATCATGGTTCAAGACTGCTTTACCCTATTTTTGTTTAAAATTTGGCTATGTTGGATACAACAATGTTTTTTACGGTTTTGATCGGGGTTTTGATCGCGGGATTGGCGGGCTGGTTGATCTTTTTACAAAGAAAAGTTCAAGCTTTTGAAAAGTCGGCGAACAACCAACATAGTGGACTTCAATTGCAGGCATATGAACGACTGACCCTTTTAGCAGATCGCATCGCTTTGCCCAATGTAATCAGTCGCTCTAATATCTCAGGCATCAGTGCCGGTGAAATGCAGGATCTACTCACCAAACAAGTTCGGGAAGAGTTTGAATACAATATTAGTCAGCAGATCTATGTAAGCGCAGACGCCTGGAAATCGCTCAAAAATTTAAAAGACCAAAACCTTTTGATCATCAATCAAATTGCGAGATCTCTCCCAACCAATGCAAGCGGATTAGACCTCAATAAAAATATCTTGCAATTATTGATGAACGATAGTAAAGCAGATATACATCAACTTGTTTCAGCAGCTTTAAGTTATGAGGCAAAAAAATTAATGTAGAATAATTTTTGATTGAAATAAACAAATTAAGAACAGCCATTCTTGCTTAAATTTGATAGATAGAATAAGGGTATGCCTTTATCAATCTATATCAAATGCATGTATCATGAGCGAGAAAAAATGTTTCACTGATAGCGGGATTGAAATCAATAAAGTTTATTACGCTGCACCAACTACTGAACAAAAAGAAATCCCAGGAGAGTTCCCCTATACCAGAGGCGTTCAGCCCGATATGTATCGTGGCAAATTATGGACAATGCGCCAATACGCTGGATTTTCTACTGCCGAAGAAAGCAATAAACGATACCATTTTTTATTATCACAAGGTGTAATGGGATTAAGTGTTGCATTTGATCTGCCTACACAAATAGGATATGATAGCGACCATAGTCTGTCTGAGGGAGAAGTTGGAAAAGTAGGTGTAGCAATTGATAGCTTGGAGGATATGGAAACCCTTTTTTCGGGGATTAATCTAGAACAGGTTTCTACTTCTATGACCATCAATTCTACAGGTTTTATTTTGTTGGCATTTTATGTAGCATTGGCAAAAAAGCAAGGCGCCGATCTGAAAAAAATCTCGGGTACCATACAAAACGATATCCTGAAAGAATACGCAGCTAGAGGCACTTATATTTATCCGCCTAAACCATCCATGCGGATCATTACAGACATTTTCGAATGGTGTGCAAAAGAAGTACCAAAATGGAACACCATTTCAATCAGTGGCTATCATATACGAGAAGCAGGCAGCACAGCTGTACAAGAAATTGCCTTTACACTAAGCAACGGTAAAGCCTATGTACAGGCTGCACTTGCAAAAGGCCTTGACATCAATGTTTTTGGAAAAAGACTTTCTTTCTTTTTTAATGCCCATAATAACTTATTTGAAGAGGTTGCAAAGTTTCGAGCAGCTAGAAGAATGTGGGCCACAATGATGAAAGATTTAGGTGCAACAGATGAAAAAGCGATGATGTTGCGCTTTCATACACAAACTGGCGGCGCTACTTTAACAGCCCAACAACCCCTTAATAATATTTGTAGGGTAACCATCCAAACTCTTTCAGCAGTTTTAGGAGGCACACAAAGTTTACATACCAACGGCTATGATGAAGCACTTAGTTTACCAACAGAAGATGCAGCTCGTGTAGCACTTCGTACACAGCAAATTGTTGCATTTGAAAGTGGGGCATCCGATACTGTTGATCCATTAGCTGGTAGCTATTTTGTAGAATCACTGACCAACGAAATTGAAGCTAAAGCACTTGCCCTAATCGCTAAAATGGATGCAATGGGCGGTAGTGTTAGTGCCATTGAATCTGGCTTTATGCAAGACGAGATTGCTCGAAGTGCTTATGAATACCAACGCAATATCGAAAGTGGTGAAAAGATCATTGTTGGCGTTAATAAATTTCAAGTAAAAGAAACCAATACCATCCCTGGTTTTAAAATCGATGACAGCATCCGAACCATTCAATCTGATAAGCTGAAAGAGCTTCGTTCAAAAAGAGACCAGGAGAAAGTAACAATGCTTTTACAAGCCATAGAAAACACTGCCAGATCTACCGAAAACCTGATGCCAATTGTAGTTGAAGCAGTAGAGAATCTTTGTACCCTTGGTGAGATCTCAGATGCATTAAGACGCGTTTATGGAGAATATAAATAAACCAAAAATCAAAATTCAAAAATCAAAATAAATATACGGTTTTGACTTTTGAATTTTAAATTTTGACTTAACTTGAACACCTAGCTAACTAAATCAAATCAATGAGAAAAGCAATCCTGTTTACCATTTGTGCGCTTCCTTTGGCTGCATTTGCACAAATCAGTTCCGCCAATATTGAAAAATATGCCAAAGACGTAAATGACTCAGTTATTGCTTGGCGCAGACATTTGCACCAATATCCAGAGCTTTCAAATCGCGAAACTAATACGATGAATTATATCGTATCAAAATTGCAAGGACTTGGCTTAGAAATTAAAGCATCATTTGCAAAAACAGGCGTAGTTGCGATTTTAAGAGGTGGAAAACCTGGTCCAGTAATTGCCCTAAGAGCAGATATTGATGCTTTGCCTGTTGTAGAAAGAGTAAATCTTCCTTTTGCTTCTAAATTAACTAGTGAGTACGGCGGACAAAAAGTTGGCGTCATGCATGCATGCGGACATGATACACATACTGCTATCTTATTAGGAACGGCGAATGCTTTAGCAAAAATCAAAAAAGATGTACCCGGTACAATTGTTTTCTTATTTCAGCCAGCTGAAGAAGGTCCTCCCGGAACTGAAGAAGGTGGTGCTCCTTTGATGATCAAAGAAGGCGCTTTGAGCAATCCTAAAGTAGAAGCAGTTTTTGGTTTACATATTAATTCTGCAACGGAAATTGGAAAAATCAAATTTCATTCTGGTTCTTTTATGGCAAGCTCTGATTGGTTTACCATTAAAGTTAAGGGCAAACAAACACATGGTGCTTCTCCTTGGGGTGGAATTGATCCAATTGTTGTGGCTACACAGATCATAACTGGTTTGCAAACTATTGTGAGCAGACAAGAAGACCTAACCAAAGCACCAGCAGTTATTACAGTTGGAAAAATTAATAGTGGTGTTCGAGCCAATATCATTCCAGAAGAATTAAATATGGAAGGCACGATCAGAACACTGGATGCTAAAATGCAGAAAGAAATTCATGAAAAAATTAAATTGACTGCAACCAAGATCGCAGAAGCATCAGGTGCCACTGCAGAAGTAATGATCGATACTAAAACTTTGGTGACTTATAATGACCCAGCATTGGTGAAAATGATGTTGCCTTCACTAGAAGCAGCTGCAGGTAAGTCGAACGTTTCTGAATCAACCTGGACAACTGGCGCTGAAGATTTTTCTTTTTATGGTGAAGTTGCTCCTGCATTCTTTTTTAATTTAGGTGGTATGCCGGCAGGTATGGATCCTAAAAATGCGGCGCCACACCACACACCAGATTTCTTTATCGACGATAGCAAATTAGACGTAGGTGTGAAAGCATTTTGCAATATCGTTTTCGACTACGCAAAACTGAAAAGCGGAAAATAGTTTTTGAACATACCTTTTTTTGAAGTTCATCAATTATTATCTAATACTTGATGAACTTTTTTATTTTAAACTAAAGACATATGAGAAAGTTTTTATTTTTTTTACTGATTAGCTACTCTGCTAATCTTTATGCACAACAAAATTTGAGCCCCGAGATGCTCTGGAAATTAGGAAGGGTGAGCGCTATGGGTATTTCAAAAGACAAACAATTTATCATTTACAGTGTAAATGTTCCCAATGTTGAATTAAATAAAGGGAACAGTAAAACCTATCGCATTCCAATTGATGGCGGGAAAGCTGAAGAAATTAGTAATGCGACTGATTTAATGGTTAATGATAAGATCTCTTCGGATGGTAAATATATTATCAGCAGCGATGCAGTTAAATTAAAACCAGTATCCGGTTCAGACTTCTATCCCAGCCTCACCAAATCAAATGTACAGATCTATGAATCTTTAAATTATCGACATTGGGATACTTGGGAAGATGGAAAATATGATCACGTGTTTTTTGCGCCATTGGTAAATGGCAAACCAGGCGTAGCTACTGATATCATGAAAGGCGAACTTTTTGATTGTCCGCTTAAACCCTTTGGAGGCGACGAAGATTATATCTGGAATCCAGATGGTAAACATATTGTGTATAGCACCAAGAAAAAGTATGGCAGCGAATATGTAGTTAGTACTAACACAGATTTGTACGAATACGATATCACAACTGGCACTACAAAAAATCTTACTGCAGACAATAAAGGTTATGATATTAGTCCTGCTTATAATACACAGGGGCAATTAGCATGGCTACAAATGAAACGCGATGGTTATGAAGCAGATAAACAGAACCTTATAGTTTCTAATGGTTTTACAACTATGAACTTAACAGGAAATCGTGATGATTTGCATGTAGAAAGTTTTAAATGGAGCGAGGATGGCAGAAGCTTGTATTTTATTGCACCTCAGAAAGGAATGGTTCATTTGTTTGAAGTAACCTATCCGGATAGAACAGGAAAGGCCCCAGTGATCACTCAATTAACAAAGGGTGAGTTTGAAGTGAATGGAATTGTTGGACAAACTGGTCATGAATTGATCTTTACAAAAGTAGATTTCAATCATGCTTCTGAAATATATAGTTTGGATTTGACAAGTAATGTTGTTTCACAATTAACAAACGTGAATGACGACAATTACAAAAACATTGCCCCAGTTAGCACAGCTTATAAAATGGTAACAACCACTGATGGTAAGCAAATGCCTACTTGGGTGATTTATCCTCCAGGATTTGATGCAAAGAAAAAATATCCAACCTTGTTGTTTTGTTTAGGAGGCCCACAAGGCACTAACCCTTTCTATTCGTTCCGTTGGAATTTTCAATTGATCGCTTCACAGGGATATATTGTTGTTGCACCAGATCGCAGAGGTGTATTTGGAGAAGGTACTAAATGGACAGAAGGCGTGAGTAAGGATTGGGGCGGACAAGTGATTAATGATTACTTAAGTGCGATTGATGCAGTTTCAAAAGAATCTTATGTTGACAAAAATAGAATGGGATGTATAGGTGCTAGCTTTGGTGGATTCTCTGTATTTGCGCTAGAAGCCTTACACAATGGCCGTTTCAAAACTTTCATTTCACACGATGGCGTTTTTGATTTCAAAAGCATGTATGGAACAACGGATGAAATGTTTTTTGAAAACTGGGAAAAAGGAGGCGCTTATTGGGATAAAAACAATGCAGTTGCACAACGTTCATTTAGCCAATCACCTAGCAATTTCGTAGACAAATGGAATACTCCGATCATGATTGTTCAAGGTGGAAGAGATTATCGCGTTCCGATTGAGCAAGGTCAGCAAGCATTTCAAGCTGCACAATTAAGAGGGATCAAGAGTAAACTGTTGTATCTACCAGAAGAAAACCATTGGGTTTTGAAAGCTCAAAATGCGTTGGTATGGCATCATGAGTTTTATAAATGGTTAGAAGAAACTTTAAAATAAAAGCTAAAAAAGTCAAAAGTAAAAATTCAAAAATCAAAAAAAAGGAAGCCTCTAAAATTCAGAGGCTTCCTTTTTTTTCTATAAAAATAATTCTCTAGCTGGCGTTATAGCTTCTTGCACCAAATAGTAAACTTCCGATCCTAACCATTGTAGACCCTTCTTCCATCGCCATTTTATAATCGCCACTCATTCCCATACTTAAAATCGTAAAAGGTGCCCCATGATTTGATTGCATATTTTGAAAATGCTGATACAAGTTTTTAAATTCACTTCTAACTTGCTCTTGATTATCGCTAAATGTTGCCATTCCCATTAAGCCCTTGATAGATACAAAAGGTAAATGAATCGATGCAGTTAATGCTTCTTGCAATTCAGTAACATCCATCCCGAATTTAGTGTCCTCAGTAGCAATATGCATTTGTAATAAGCAGTTAATTACCCTCCCAGCTTTTTGAGCTTGCTTATTAATTTCTGACAATAATTTCAAACTATCAACACCATGAATTAAGTGTACAAATGGGGCTATGTATTTTACTTTATTTGATTGCAAATGACCAATAAAATGCCATTGAATATCTTTTGGTAAAGCAGCTTGCTTATCAACCAATTCCTGTACATAATTTTCTCCGAATGCCCGTTGGCCTAAGCTATACAATGCTTCTATATCCTCATTCGGTTTTGTTTTACTAACTGCTATTAAAGCAACATTTGCCTGATCCAATTCGGATGTAATATTTAAATAATTGTCTTCCTGAACTGACATCTAAGTTGCGTTTTAAAAAAAGTAGAATGAAACTGTATCAATTGTAAAATTAGTTCCTTAATCCTTTATAAAAGCAAAAGGCCCAATGTAATTCATTGGGCCTCTCGTTTCTAAAATAACTATTTCAAAATACTTCTACTAATTACAATCCTTTGAACTTCGCTAGTACCCTCATAGATTTGCGTGATCTTAGCATCGCGCATGAGTCGCTCTACATGATACTCTTTCACAAAACCATATCCACCGTGAATTTGTACGGCTTCAGTGGTAGTCCACATAGCTGTTTCACTAGCAAATACCTTCGCCATCGAAGAACTTAAAGTATAATCAATCCCATTGTCTTTTTCCCATGCGGCTTTTAAACACAATAACCTTGCTGCTTCAATTCTAGTAGCCATATCAGCAAGCTTAAATTGAATGGCTTGGTGATGCATGATTTCTTTACCAAATGCCTTACGTTGTTTGCTATACGCCAACGCTAATTCATACGCACCACTAGCAATCCCTAAAGCCTGGGAAGCAATACCGATTCTACCTCCTGCCAATGTTTTCATGGCAAATTTGAATCCAGAACCATCTTCACCAATCCTGTTTTCTTTTGGCACTTTAACATCAGTAAACATGATAGTATGCGTATCACTACCGCGAATACCTAATTTATTCTCCTTAGCTGCAACAGTAACACCAGTCGATGATTTTTCAACAATAAAGGCATTGATTCCATGACTACCTTTTGAAACATCCGTTTGGGCAATCACTAAATATACCGATGCAGATGAGCCATTGGTGATCCAGTTCTTAGTTCCATTGATAAGATAATGATCTCCCATGTCTTCTGCTTTAGTCTGTTGACTGGTAGCATCACTTCCTGCTTCTGGTTCACTTAATAAAAAAGCACCCACATAAAGCTCTCCATTTTTTATACCCTGTGCTAGTGGAGTTAAATATTTTTGTTTCTGTTCTTCATTTGCAAATTTTTCTAATCCCCAACATACCAAACTATTGTTTACACTCATACAAACACTTGTACTTGCATCCACTTTACTAATTTCTTCCATCGCAAGCACATAACTCATGGTATCCATTCCACTTCCACCATACGCAGGATCTACCATCATTCCCATAAATCCCAACTCAGCTAATTTCATGACTTGTTCTCTTGGGAATCGCTGTTTTTCATCCCTATCAATGACTCCTGGCAAGCACTCATTTTTAGCGAAATCTCTGGCCGCTTTTTGGATCATTATTTGTTCTTCACTTAGTTCAAATTGCATGTATCAGTATTTTATCCTGTAAAAATAAGAAATGAATTGCAATTCCTAACAATTGTTAGTTAACAAAATATATCTAATGTTACTTTGTTAGCAACCATATGTTTCTCAGATACTTTTTATTTCTTCTGTATATTTAGACAAGCCAAATGAGAAAATATGCAAAACTGGAAAATTAAGACCTCCTTATTCCTCAACTATTTTGTTTTTGCAATTTTACTAAACAGTGTAGGCACTGTTATCCTACAAGTTCAAAGCAATTATGGCGTTTCTGAATCTTCAGCAAGTATTTTGGAAGCTTTTAAAGACTTGAGCATTGCCATAGTCTCTTTTTTTATAGCCTCGTATATCAACAGGATTGGCTATAAAAAAGCGATGTTAATAGCATTGGCCTTTGTTGGAATGGTAGCCTTATTAATGCCACAATTCCCTGGTTTTATCATGACAAAGTTGCTTTTTGCTGCCACGGGTGCCAGTTTTGCAATGATCAAAGTTTCTGTATTTGCAACGATTGGTATTATCACAAACGATAAAAAAGAACATGCCAGTTTCATGAACTTTATTGAATCGTTTTTTATGGTAGGAATTCTTACTGGCTATTTTATTTTTAGCGCATTTGTGGATGATCAACATCCACAATCAACATCATGGCTAAAAGTATATTATCTATTAGCAGGAATAGTAGCCATTGCCTTCCTTTTATTATTAAGCTCTCCACTGGATGAAAGCTCAGTAAGAAAAACGGAGTCTGCACCAATTTCGAACGACTTTGCTGAGATGTTTCAATTAATTGCTCTTCCAATTGTAATAGTTTTTGTTGCAAGCGCATTTGTATATGTGCTAATTGAACAAAGCATTATGAGTTGGTTACCCACCTATAATAGCAAAGTTTTACACTTACCTCAAACATTGAGTATTCAAATGGCAAGTATCTTAGCTGCTGCAACTGCCATTGGAAGGTTTATCGCAGGAATTGTACTTCGTAAGATTAACTGGCTTGGTGTAATTATTGTTTGTTTGGTATTATCAGCAGCATTAGTATTAGTTGCTATCCCTTTGGCTAATAACACGTCAGAGGAAGTTGTTACTGGATGGTCAACCGCACCAATCGCTACTTTTATTTTTCCTTTAATTGGATTTTTAATTGCACCAATCTATCCAGCCATTAATTCTGTGATCTTAAGTTCTTTACCAAAGAAAAAACATGGTTACATGTCTGGACTGATCGTTATATTTTCAGCGCTAGGAGGTACAACCGGTTCGATCATTACTGGAAATATTTTTCAGGCTTATGGAGGTCAAACGGCTTTCTATTTTTCGCTTGTTCCAATTACACTTTTGATCATCCTATTAATTGTTTTTTACAGGGTTCAGAAAAAAGTTACTAATTCAGAAACTACTGCATAATATTTTACTTATCATTTAATGAATCAACAACCCACTCAAATTTTTGAATTAGGAGCATTGTTCGAAGACGTGCAATTGAGGTCTATTTTAGAAGACGGAAAAACATTTGTTGACTGTATCCCATTTTTTCCTTTAAACGAAATTCAAAACAAATACGAACAATCTAAATCACAGGAAAATTTCGATTTGAAAAAATTCGTACTCGAAAACTTTTCATTGCCTCCTTCTTTTGGTTCAGAATATAAAAGCAATCTCCAGTTAACAGTTGAAGAGAATATCAACAATCTGTGGCCAATGCTTACAAGGGATGTTTCAGATGAAAAAAGTTCACTAATCAATTTACCCAACCGTTATATCGTTCCTGGTGGAAGGTTTAGGGAAATATACTATTGGGATTCCTATTTTACCATGTTGGGTTTAAAAGAAGCTGGAAGGGTTGATCTGATTGAAGATATGATTAACAATTTTGCATTTCTGATCAATAAGATCGGACATATACCCAATGGAAATCGACAATATTATATCAGTAGAAGTCAGCCTCCTTTTTTTGCACTGATGGTTCAACTACTTGCTGATACAAAAAAAGATGACAGCATTTATATTCAATATCAAAAAGAACTTGAGCAAGAATATGCGTTTTGGATGGAAGGAAGTGATGATTTGAAAAAAGGAACATCAGTAAAAAGAGTGGCTTCGATGCCTGATGGTACACTACTGAATCGATACTTTGATGCTAAACAAAGTCCGAGAGAAGAAAGCTACGCAGAAGACGTACATATTAGTAAAGCCTGTGCAAATAAGGCTGAAACTGTTTTTAGCAATTTAAGAGCTGGAGCAGAAAGTGGTTGGGATTTTAGTAGTAGGTGGTTTTCTGATAATCAATCTATCGAAACAATTGAAACAACTGATATCATTCCTGTTGATTTGAATTGCTTAATGTATATGCTTGAAAAAATATTGGCAAAATCGGCAACTCTTTCTGGTCAAGCGCAAAAAGCTTCTGAATTTATAGAGTTATCTGCCAAAAGAAAAAATTCCATTTTAAACTATTGCTGGAATAAAGATGCACAGTTTTTCTGCGATTACCATTTTGTAAAAAAGGGAACACTTGATAAAAAAACTGCTGCAGGATTATTTCCTTTATTCACTTCTATTGCCAACCAGCATCAAGCAAATTTAGTAGCGCACTATGTTGAAACAAGTTTATTAAAGCCTGGTGGATTAGTAACTACCAATATCCACTCAGGTCAACAATGGGATGCACCCAATGGTTGGGCTCCTTTACAGTGGATCGCTTTTTCCGGACTCAGAAAATATGGCATCCATCATTTGGCAAATGAGATTGCAATTAGATGGACAAAGCTCAATGAAAAAGTATTTGCAGAAACAGGAAAACTAATGGAAAAATATAATGTAGAAGACTTGAATAAGCTTGCGGGTGGAGGAGAATATGCAGGACAGGATGGATTTGGATGGACGAATGGCGTTTATGTTGCACTTAAAGCAATCATTGGGTAGAAATAATTACACAATTGTTAAAGAAAATGAAATAATGATTTTGTTTTGTAAACACGCAAAGGTTTTATTAGAGACCTACGTCAAATAGCAAAACAAACAACTATGAAGATCCTTAAAATTACAGTTGCCCCACTTGCATTACTGTACCTATTATTAGCCTGTCAAAAATCAGATTCGACTCCAACTACTACAACAAATAATGTTGTCCCTGATGTTTACAAGAAAATATATGGTGCTTCTAGTATTACTTCTGATGGTACTTATATTACCATCAAATCAAATGATTTGCCAGATCACGTTTCTGCTTATTACACTTCTTCAAATAGCCTTTACAAATCATTCTCTGGTACAACATTTGGAGGAAGAACATTTAGTAAGAACCCAAACACCATCGCAAGTCAAACCCTCACATTTAAGATCCCAATTAATCCAACGGAAGCAACAACACATGCTTCTACCCCATTAGGTCCAATTGGAGTTTCATTAAATGGCGTTCCATTCTTTAATCAATATGCTGCCATGAATGCTCCGCTTACCAATGAGGCAAATGGATTTGATCAATATTATGGCCACCCACAACAATCAGGACAATACCATTATCACGTTGAGCCAATCTATTTAACAACAGTAAAAGCAACTAAATCGAGTTTACTTGGTTTTTTACTTGATGGATTTCCAGTGTATGGTCCTGAGGAAAACGGTGTAGTTGTTACGAATAGCAATTTGGATGCCTATCATGGGCATAAGCATGCTACAACAGAATATCCCAATGGAATCTATCATTATCATATCACAGATACCGACCCATACATCAATGGTTCTGGTTTTTATGGAACGGCTGGAACTGTTAGTCAATAGATCATGAAAATAATATTCTCCCTTCTTGCCATACTTTTCATTTTTTCCTGCAAAGGAAAAAATGAAAAGATGGCTGTTAAACAGACTGCACACCAGATTCCTAACAACCTTGTTGCTGTCGATAATCCAGCGATCAGTTGGAAACAGGATACGATGTTTTTTAATAACGAACTTTTTTCTGGCAAAACCTATTTGTTATATGAAAAGGGAGATACAGCTTCGATAGAATGCTTTTGGAATGGATTACAAGAAGCTGAAACAAAAAAGTGGTACCCAAATAAACAAATGGCTGAGTATAGAAATTACTTAGCAGGAAAAAAAGAAGGTATACAGAAATCTTGGTGGCAAAATGGCAAACCAAAATTTGAATTCATCGCTTCCAATGATGCATATGAAGGTGTCTTAAAAGAATGGAATGAAAAAGGATTTCTGATAAAGCTATTTCATTATGCAAATGGTCAAGAAATTGGAAGTCAGCGTTTATGGTGGGACGATAGCACAGTGCGTGCGAATTATGAAATTCGCAATGGCAAAAAATATGGTTTAATAGGTGTAAAACTTTGTTCAAATCCTTATGATTCAGTTAATAAAAAATAGTAGTCTTCTTTTAGTGATTCTGTTCATCACTAGTTGCCAGCAATCTGCGAATCAGGAAGTACTCCCATTTATAAATAAACCCGATTTTACTCCTGAATGGATCAATAAGAATGATACTGGATACCAACATATTCATAAGATTCCCAACTTTTCATTTACTGATCAGGATGGCAATACTATCACTGAAAAAACGGTGTCGAATAAAATTTATGTTGCAAATTTTATGTTTACTAGTTGTGGTAGTATTTGTCCGAGAATGACAGACAACCTAAAAATGATCCAGGAAAAATATAAAAATGATAGTTCTATTTTATTACTCTCTCATTCAGTTACTCCTGAAAGAGATAGCGTTAGCGTTTTAAGAAAATATGCCACAAGAAAAGGAATTCAATCTGGTAAATGGCATTTATTGACTGGAGACGTGAATGCCATTTATGCAATTGCAAAAAAAGACTATTACGCAGGAAATGTGATTGGTTTCTATGGTGTTCAAAATGATTTTTTGCATACAGAAAATTGTATGCTGATTGATAAACAGCGTCGGATTCGCGGGGTATACAACGGTACACTACCGTTAGAAATGGAAAGGATGATTGCTGATATAGAAACGCTTAAGAAAGAATAATTACCAATACTTTTTCTGCAAATTATAGAGTACTACTTTATCTGTTTCGTTTAATTTTCGGGTACTGTCTTGTAAGAAATGTCTTTTAAAAGATTGGAAGGCAGCAGTTGTATCTTTTACATCATAGCCAATTATTCTCAGGGCTTGTAAATGATTAAACCCGGCAGGAACCTCCTCTAATTTTTCGTCGTACCATAAACCAAATCCATTATCAGCTAATGTTTTCCAAGGGAATCGCCAATTGGGATCATTCTTCCTCACTGGCGCGATATCACCGTGACCAATAAAATTCGCAGCAGGGATATTAAATGTTTTTTTCAGGCGCGCCAATAAACTGATTAAGCTTTTTATCTGTAAACTATCAAAGGGTTCAAATCCATTATTGTCCAGTTCAATTCCAATGGAAGTAGAATTAATATCAGTCATACTCCCCCACTTTGCAATTCCACCATGCCATGCTCGGAAGTAATCGTTCAACATATGATGTATGGTACCATCTTTACAAATCACATAGTGTGCACTAACCTGTGTCTTTGTCATAGTAAAGGTCTTCAAAGTTTGCTCACAGGCATTTTGAGCTGTATGATGAATGATCACAAAGCTTGGTTTACGCATATTGAAATTCGTAGTCCCTACCCAGAATGCGGGCTGTTTAATAGAATCTGAAGTCCATTGTTCCGGTACAGCTTTCAAATTCTCAGCAAAAGCCTTTGCCTGCTTTTGATAGGATTTGTTGGTATCTGCGTAAGGTTTCCTCGAACAAGCCCAAAGAGATATAATTAAAACGGTACAAATTAAAATGTGTAATTCTTTGTTCATAAACTCAAAATGAAAATGCTACTGACGCTGGTGTGCATCAGTAGCATTTAGTAAATATTAATTTGCTTTCCAGGTATTATTCGCTGAATTAATATCTGGGAAAGAATGGTCTGGGTCAATCACCACTTTCTGAAGCTCTTCAGTAGTATTCAAACGAACTTTCCAACTTGAATTATTTTGCCAAATTTCTACAGGTAAAGCTTTCCTTTCCACTACACCAGATTTGGTAGTGAATTCAATTACTACAGGCATTGCCAACTGTTCCAAATTTTCAATCGTTATTAGTGCACCATTCTTAGCATCATTACCTATATAATCAACTTTAGAAATAGCTTGATCCAATTTGTAATTCTCAAGGAACATTCCTCTCCAAAACCAAGCAAGGTCTTCTCCTGCACCATTTTCTATACTTCTAAAAAAGTCATAAGGTGAAGGATGTTTGAATTTCCAATCACGGATATATTTTTTGAATGCATAATCAAAACGATCCTGACCCAAAATTTGATCCCTTAAAAGCGTTAATGCATAACCAGGTTTTGCATATAATGAGATTCCGATATTTCTTTCTTGCAAAACATCTGGCGTGTTTAACATGGCTTCGGTAGTTGGTCCGAATAAATATCTTGAATAACCATGGTTATCTGTTTTTCCAGCTTTGTATTCTCCTTTATTAAAGTCTTCTGAGGCAATAGAGTTGATGAAAGTATTAAAACCTTCATCCATCCAACCATATTTACGTTCATTACTTCCAACGATCATTGGGAACCAAGTATGTCCGAACTCGTGATCAGTTACGCCAAACAATCCAGCTGTTTTTGCAGTATATCCGCAAAATACAATACCAGGATATTCCATACCGCCCACATTACTGGCCACGTTTGAAGCAACAGGATAAGGGAATTCAAACCAACGTTTGCTATAATTTTCAATACTTCCTTTCGTATATTCCGTAGCCCTACCCCAGCCTTTTACACCTGCTGATTCGCTCGGATAAACACTTGTAGCCAAACATTTTTTCCCACTAGGAAGATTGATTTTTGCTGCATCCCAAATAAAACTTTTAGAAGTAGCCCAAGCAAAATCACGAGCATTACTGATCGCAAATTTCCAAGTGCAGGTAGCTTTATCGGGTCTTGATGTAGGATCTTTTACTTCAGCTTCACTACGAATAGTTACCGTGCTATCGCTACCCTTTGCTTGATTATATCTTTTTAGTTGAACTGGAGTTAATACTTCCTGTGCATTTAATAATTCACCCGATGCCACTACTATATGAGAAGCAGGTACTGTTAATGTGGCTTCTAAGTCGCCATATTCTAAATAAAATTCACTAGCACCTAAATAAGGTAAAGTATTCCAACCTTGTAAATCATCGAATACACATACCCTTGGATACCATTGTGCTACTGCGTAAATATTACCATTCTTGGTTTTTAGGATCCCAGTTCTATCTGAACCATATTCTGGAATGACGTAGCTATAATCAATCTTTACTGAAACTGCGCCAGTTCTTGCTGACAATGCTTTTGCCAAACGCAATTGCATTCTAGTATCTGTAATCACATAAGGTATATTTTCTGAGGCTTTTCCAGCAGATACTAATTGTACGGCAGTGATTTTATATCCACCACTGAAAGTACTTTTCGCATCACCATATCTACTACGGCCTGTTGCAGGCATTTTAGCCTGACCGCGTGACTGTAAATCATACAAGTTTTGATCTAATTGTAACCAGATATAGGGTAATTCTTGAGGGCTATTGTTTTTATAACTGATAACTACAGAACCAGTGATCTCGTTTTTTTCTTCATTGAGAGAGGCTGTGATCTTGTAATCTGCTCTATTTTGCCAATAAGCATGACCAGGCTCACCACTTGCTGCGCGAAACTCATTTCCTGCAGTTGGATAAAACAATGGGCCAAATAATAAGTGTTGGTCGTATTTCGACTTTACTTCAGTCGGAGATGTTGTTGTTGCTGTTTGAGCAGACAGCTGTATTACCGCAAATGCAAAAAAAGCGGTAAATGAAACTAATTTTTTAAACATAGTTCTGTTACTTTTATAGTGATTGAACGAATGAGGCTAAAGTACTGAAAATCATGCCTCCTTTTTTGAGAAAATTATAAATGGGTGAATATGTCATTATTATTAAATCGGAATGAGTTTGGGAAGCCTGAAAACAAAGGAAACCTATTATCAAAAGAAGCTGCTATGCAATTGTTTAAGGATTGGGTATTGAATCCCAAATTACAAATGCACATGCTGCAAGTGGCTCATTTAATGAAGTGTTGGGCTACTGAGAAAGAAAACCTTGATGACAAAGGAATCTGGGCTTGGGAAATGTCGGGATTATTGCATGATGCAGATTGGGATCAATGGCCAGATTTGCATTGCAAAAAAATAATTGAACATTTAGAGGATCTTCAAATCGATCCAGATATCATGCACGCCATTGCATCTCATGGTCCTAACCATTTTGGAGTAGATCCAGTTAATAATATGGATAAGATGTTATTTGCGTTTGATGAGCTATCTGGACTAATACATGCCTATTCATTGATGCGCCCGAACGGCTATGAAGGAATGGATGTGAAAGGGGTAAAAAAGCGCTTTAAAGAAAAGTCTTTTGCAGCAAATGTTTCAAGAGAAGAAATTCAAGACGCAGCCAATAGAGCTGGTATTTTATTAGACGACTTGATCGCGTTTATTATTTCAAGACAGTCTCAGGTAATTGCATAAATATTTATTTATAAATAAGTTTCATGATGATCAAAAGATTGGGTTTATTTTTTGCTTTTATAGCAATATTTTATACTGGATTTACGCAACAAATTCTATCCTTAAGGGATCAGGCAAAATTAACAGACGAAATTTTAGCGGATCGATTCAACAATCTTCTTCCTGGCTTAATGGAAAGAGAGAATATAGATATGTGGGTTATCATTAGTAGAGAATACAATGAAGACCCTATTCTAAAAACCATGTTACCCGCAGAGTGGCTTTCTGCAAGAAGGAGAACTATCTTGGTTTTTTATCATGATAGTAGCAAAAAGAAAAACGAACAACTAGCTATTGCAAGGTATAATGTGGGCAGTCAGATCAAAGCCGCTTGGGATATGAAAAAATTTCCTGATCAGTGGGATGCTTTAGTTGATTTGATCAGCACTAGAAATCCTACTAAAATTGCATTAAACTATTCTAATGATTTTGCACATGCTGATGGGTTAACTTTTACGGAACAAAAGATCCTATTGAATAAACTGCCAAAATCATTGCAATCAAGGATTGTGAGTGCAGAAAAATTGGGAATAGGTTGGTTGGAAACAAGAACCGAAAGAGAAATGCAATTGTATCCGCAATTGATTCAAATAACACATCAAATTATAGCGGAAGGTTTTTCGGAAAAAACAATCATGCCGGGAGTTACCACTACTGATGATCTTGTATGGTGGTTCAGACAAAAAATTCGCAACTTAGGTTTAGATACTTGGTTTCATCCATCTGTTGAAATTCAAAGAGATGATGCCAATACCTTTGATCATCTTAAGGCATTTAGTAATGATTCAAAAGAAATCATTCAACCCGGAGATCTCTTACATGTTGATATAGGTATCACTTATTTACGTTTAAATACCGATGTTCAAGAACATGCTTATGTATTAAAGCCAGGCGAAACTGTTGCCCCAACTGCATTACAGAAAGCTTTCGCAAATGGGAATAGATTACAAGACATTCTCACAAGCAAATTTGCATTCAATAAAACTGGCAACGAAATACTTTCGTCTGCTTTGTTACAGGCCAAGCAAGAAGGAATTGTTGCAAGTATTTATACCCACCCAATTGGGTATCATGGACATGCTGCTGGTCCAACCATTGGAATGTGGGATCAACAGAATGGAGTTCCCGGATCTGGTGATTTTCCAATGCATTACAATACTGCTTATTCCATTGAATTAAATGCAGCAACTGAAATTCCAGAGTGGAAAAAATCAATCAGAATGATGTTGGAAGAAGATGGCTTTTATACCGAAAAAGGCTTTCGATTTATTGGTGGCCGTCAAAAAGAATTATTACTAATTCCAAGACAAAATCCAACAATCGGAAATTAATGGAACCAGATTTTTTAAGTAAAGACTATTGGAATAATCGGTATGCTGAAAATGCAACCGGTTGGAATATTGGAAAAATTTCTACCCCATTAAAAGGGTATATCGATCAATTAACCAATAAGTCCTGCAGTATTTTAATACCTGGAGGTGGCAATGGACATGAAGCAATTTATCTTGCTGAAAATGGTTTTACGGATATTACAATAGTTGACTTCTCTCCCATTGCGATTGCATCCTTAGAGAAAATTATTAAACAAAAAAGCATCTCCTCGATTCACTTAATCTGTGCAGATTTTTTTGAACTAATCGGCTCCTATGATCTAATTATTGAACAAACTTTTTTCTGTGCACTAGCCCCCCAATTAAGAGAAGCCTATATCAAAAAAATGGCCGCATTACTTCGCCCTAATGGAAAACTAGTGGGACTTTTATTTAATATAGATTTCAAAGTAAGTCCCCCATTCGGCGGCAAACTTTCAGACTATCAAGAACAATTTGCAAAGCATTTTGAAATAATCAAAATGGAGCCCTGTTACAATTCAATCGCCCCCCGAGCCGGCAACGAATTATTTTTCATTTGTAAATTAAAAAATCTCAAATAGATCTTCCCATCCTCAGCTTGAAAGCTGAGGCTAACATTTTTCACTTTTATCTCTTATCTATTAACTAGATTTTTGGTTCCTGCTGACTCAAGCAATGAAAGCTACCCAGTCCCCAAATAATATCTGTTGAATCAATTCCAACAACTTCTCTCTTGGGAAAACAGCTTTGAATAATTTGTAAAGCCTTATCATCTTTATCGCTACGAAAGGTGGGAACAATGACGTGTTTATTACTAATATAGAAATTGGCGTAAGATGCAGGTAAACGCTGATCTTCATAAATTACAGCATCAGGCATTGGAAGTTCAACAATATTTAATTGTTTGTCGTTCAATAAACGCATCCCTTTCAATTGCTTGAGATTTGTTTGAAGTAATTCATAGTTCTCATCTTGTTTATTCGATTCAACCACTGTGATTACAGTATCTGCATTTACAAATCGAACAGTATCATCAATATGCCCATCGGTATCATCACCAACAATTCCATCAGCTACCCACAAAATTTGATCTACTCCATAAAAATTATGTAAATAGTTTTCAATTTCGTGTTGATTCAAATGAGGATTGCGGTTTTCATTCAATAAGCAACAGGTAGAAGTTAACAAGGTACCCGTACCATTGAATTCAACAGAACCTCCTTCCATAACTATCCCTGGATTATAAACTGGAATCTTAAAGTGGTTTCCTATTAAAGTAGGAATCACATCATCAAGATCATATGGAGGATATTTATTACCCCAAGCATTATAATTCCAATCAACAATTACTTTTTTAATATCGGCTTCAGGGTTTATCAAAAAAGCAGGGCCATGATCTCGGCACCATGCGTCATTGGTAGGATGCATAAAGAATTCAACCTGAGCAAGATTAGCCCCAGCTTTTTCAATATGCCCAAGTGCAAACTGTTTCATTGCCTCATTTGCCACGTTGATTCTTACTTTTTCACTTAGTGCTAAGTATTTTATAAAGAGCGCATAATTAGGATAAATAGCATCAATTTTTCCAGGCCAGCTAGCTTCTTTATGTGGCCATGATAGCCATGTAGCTTCGTGTTCAGCAAACTCAGCTGGAAATTTATATCCCAATGCATCAGGTGAAAGCAGCAAATTGTGGTTTGACATTTTGTCGAAATAAAACGTTTTGGAATTAGATTAATCTTCGTCGATAAATCTCTTGGTAATAGGTTGGTAAGAATCAATTCTTCTGTCTCTCATAAATGGCCAGTGTGTACGATATTGATCAGTTAGTTTGGTATCGATATCAATCACTGCAGTCTCTTCTTGATCATGAGATGCTTTATACAATAATGTTCCAAAAGGATTGCTCACAAAGGAACCGCCCCAGAACTTCATGGCTCCATTTTGCTCCAATCCTACTCTGTTTACACTAACCACATGAACGCCGTTTGCAACAGCATGGCTACGTTGTATGGTTTGCCAAGCATTGTATTGTTCCATATTGGTAGCTTCATCTTGCTGAGTTGACCAACCAATTGCAGTAGGATAAAATAAGATCTCTGCACCCATTAGAGCGGTAATTCTAGAAGCTTCTGGATACCATTGATCCCAGCAGATCAGAATCCCAATTGTTGCAAATTTGGTTTTGAATACTTTATAACCAAGATCTCCTGGAGTGAAATAAAATTTCTCGTAATAAGCGGGATCATCTGGTATGTGCATTTTCCGATACTTACCTAAATAAGCACCATCTGCATCCAGTACAGCAGTGGTATTATGATAGATCCCTTGAGTTCGCTTTTCAAATAAAGATGCGATGACTACTACACCAAGTTCCTTTGCAACAGAACTTAGTGATTCAGTAGATGGTCCAGGTATAGATTCAGCAAGTAGGAAATTTTCATAAGCTTCCACATCGCAGAAATAAAGGGATGTAAACAATTCCTGTAAGCAAACTATTTTGGCACCTTTCGCTGCAGCTTCTTTGATTTTGAGAATTGCTTTTGCTAGATTTTCCTCTTTGGAAGCGGAACAGGTCATTTGTACAAGACCAACTGGAACTACCGACATAATCAATACTTTAATGAGTTATTAATCTTTTAAGTGGTGTGTTGGATCAGGCTGTCGAAGCTGCTGATGCCAATCATTTTCTCTGATATATAGCCTTCGGCGTATTCAACACCGATTCTTTTGCCAAGCATCATTGCACGACTTCTCACTGTTTCCAAAAATTGCGGTGAAGAAATATAGGTTTGAGGCTCATTTAAATCTGGGTTATGAAACTGTGTCGTATATGCCATCACAGATTCAATTTTCTTATCCATGTGCTTTGAAATATCCACTACAAAACTAGGTTGTAGAAAACGATCTTGAATGTAATGAAATACAAAGGCTGGTCGCCATTCTTGTTGTACAGTGCCATCATCTTCAGTAATTATCTTTCTCAAACCTGATAAGAAGGCTGCATCAGAAATAAGTTTTGCACTTCTTCCATGATCTGGATGTCGGTCTTCAGGAGCATTTGCCAATATAAGGTTGGGCCTAAATTTTCTAATTGCCTGAATTAATAGGCGTTGATGCGTTTCATCGTTTTGAAAGAAGCCATCAGCCATTCCTAAATTCTCACGGATGGCAATTCCTAATACATTGGCGGCATTACGAGCTTCTACTTTTCTAGTTTCTGCGGTACCTCTAGTGCCTAACTCACCTCTAGTAAGATCAACAATACCTACTTTCTTGCCTTCTGCAATAGCCGCCAACAGTGTACCGGCGCAACCCAATTCAACATCGTCGGGATGTACACCAATTGCCAAAATATCAAGCTTCATGAGTTATTTGTTTATATGTAAAGTTACTGATGAGTGTGCAATAAAAATCCCGTCCAGATAAGATCAGAACGGGATTTTGAATATTTGTCAAAAAGACTAGTCTTTTTTCGCGTAACGCTTTTTGAACTTGTCGATACGACCTGCTGTATCAACCAGCATGTTTTTACCAGTATAGAACGGGTGAGAAGTATTAGAAATCTCCAATTTGATCACTGGATATTCTTTACCGTCTTCCCATAAAATGGTTTCTTTTGATTGAGCAGTTGATTTGCTTAAAAATGAATCACCGTTACTCATGTCTTTGAAAACAACGAAACGATAACTTTCTGGATGGATACCTTGCTTCATAATATTTGATTTTAGGTAATACGGATTTTGCCGTATTGTTATTTTTTAGGATGGCAAAGGTAAGAAAATTAGGTTTTTATACCAAATGAAATTTGAATTTCAGTCAGAAAACCAGGAAATCTAGCTTTTCATATTAATAAACTGCAAGGGCAACCCTAAGCTTGAATTTCTACAAAGCGCTATAACATCTTGTAAATCATCGATTTTCTTACCTGTCACGCGAACAATATCATCCATAATGGCAACCTGTACTTTCAGACCACTATCCTTGATCAATTTCACGATCTTCTTACTGTCGTCCTGTTTTAGGCCATTTCGAACAGACACTTCTTTTCTGACAACTTTACCACTTGGGTAGGCATCTTTTTCAAAATCGAAGGCACTTGCCTCAATTCCTTGCTTCATTGATCTGCTGATGATCACATCAATGACCTGTTTCATTTTCATATCACTTTCAACCTCTAAATTGATAATGAAATCCTTTTTGTTCAGATCAATTTTAACTAAAGAGTTTTTGAAATCGAAACGAGTGCTAATTTCTTTGTTTACAGTGTTGATAGCATTGTCTAAAGTTTGCAGATCAACTTTTGAAGAGATATCAAATGAAGGCATAAAAAAGATTTTTGTAAAGATAAATGCATTTCTTCAATCCAATAACCAATGCTGAGATTTATCAATCGATTGGTTGAGACACCACTGTTTTACCGAACCACTTTTTTGAATTTATAAACAACACCAATCCAGCAATAAATAATAGAATAGAAATGATTTGAGCTTGTGTTGGTTTAAAAGGAAGCGATTCATAATGCGTATTAACGCGGATACTTTCGATCGCAAATCTTTCAATACCATTAAAAATCAAATAGATTCCAAACAACTGACCAGGAACTTTTATCTTTTTACGCAACGACCATAAAATGAAAAAGATGATAAAACACATAATCACTTCATACAATGCTGTTGGATACACTGAACGGATCAGTTGATTACAATAAGGTCCTTCGCATCCAGGTATGGGCACTCCTTCACCAATTACATTATGCGGATATTGATATGCCCAAAGCCATTCTGGCATCCAACTAAATGGTCTTGGATTAGCATTCACAATACCCCAATCGCCATCTCCGCTTATCTGACAGCCAATTCTACCAATGGCGTAGCCAAGCATTAAGACTGGTGCAAAAGCGTCTGTGAGATGTATGATTGGCAACTTTATTTTTCTTGCGTACAGCATGATCGCTGCACCAGCGCAAATTAATCCGCCATAAAAAGTTAATCCACTAAACGAAATCAAAGCGCCAATTGGATCCTTAACAAAATCGCCCCAATTTTCAAAGTTGTGAAAAATCTTCGCTCCTAAAAATCCAAAACCTGCCGCATAGATCAATAAGTCACTTACACGATCCTGAGGCCAAATTCTGACGATTCTTTCCTCTGGATTTGCAAGCTTTTCTTTATTTTTCTCATACCATTTTATTCCTCCAAAAATCAATCCCACTAAAATTCCTACCCATAAATTTCCACGAGAAGAAAGTATAAAAGCTTGCGGATCATTTAATGCATCAGCAATGGTAAATGCACCAATAATCTTGTATCCAAATATGAAGCCTAAAATAAAATTGATGAGCAATTCAGCAATTGAAGCAGGCGCGCCAATTACTATTTTTTCCTCTGTAAAAGTCAATAAACCTTGCTGCTGTTTCCTTTTTAGTTCTAGTGTTAATACCCAAGCACTGATAATGAAACAAAGTGCCACAAAGAATCCAAAACTGTTGACGAGTTTTAATCCCGACAGTTCAATTCCAAACAAATCCTTAAAAGCGTAATAGAGGTTGGGATACATGAATAGTTGCTAGTTTACGTTAATGCAAGATCACTTTATGGGATACAATGTTAGTCAGAATATTCGAAATAATAAATGACCTAAACCATTTGAAATAGTAAGGCCCCACTTGCGTGAGGCCCATACTTACTAACCCATCTCTTGCGAAAATACTAAATCTTAGTTACAATGCTCATCAAAAACAGAAATTAGATGCTGGGCAATGACCTGAGCCGGACGACCCTCGATCTGATGCCTTTCAACAATACTCACTAATTCACCATTCTTAAACAATGCAATGGCTGGTGAAGAAGGCGGATAAGGCAATAAATGCTTACGAACCTGATTCACTGCTTCTACATCAAAGCCTGCAAAACTGGTAGCTAACCTGTCTGGACGAACAGTTGCATTTGCAACAGCCATCAACACACCTGGCCTACAAGTACCTGCTGCACAACCACATACAGAATTAATAACTACTAATGTGGTGCCTTCTTTTGCTAATGTGCTGTCTACTTCAGCTGAAGTCAACAACTCGTCAAACCCCCCGTCTACCAACTCAGCTTTCATTGGTAATACTATTTCTGCTGGATACATATCTTTTGTTTTAAGTAAATGAAACACAAAATTAAGACAAATGGGTAAACATCAATCTCTTTAATTGTCGCCATTTTGTCATTTTTATAATTAATAAAGCGACATTATGTCGTTCGAAAATTATAAATCCGAAATCCTGACAGGCAAAATGAAGCAAATTTCAAATGGTATAGACTTTGAACTAAATAATCAAATTAAAAAACCTAAAAATCTAATACAATGACATTTACAAAACAACATCCAGTTCAATTGAACAACCTATTTGATGAATTATTCAACAATATCCCATCTAATTGGGGTAAAGACTTTTCAAACCAAATTGGCAACCCAAAAGTGAATATTCATGAAACTACAGATGCTTACCATCTTGAGTTGATTGCAGCTGGCCGTAATAAGGAAGACTTTAAAGTGAATATCGATAAAGACTTGTTGACAATTAGTTTTGAAAAGAAAGAAAACGTTGAGAACAAAGATTATAAAACAATCCGTAAAGAATTTAAACTCAACAGTTTCAAACGCAGCTTTAGCTTAGATGAAAAGATCAAAGCAGATGCGATTGAAGCAAAATACGAGAATGGCATCTTAAAATTGTATTTGCCTAAAAAAGAGCAAGTATCAATTGCACCAAAAGAAATTACCATCTTATAAGCAATCGTTAAGTATTTATACAGTTAGTTGGTTTTGGTTTACCCCTATGTTTCCACATGGGGGTATTTTTATGCAACAATGTAATATTTTTAAGAAGTTTACTACTAATCAATCGTAATAGCCTTATATGAAACGTATCTCCCTTTTTCTATTTGCCATTTTATGTTATGGACTTGGATTTTCGCAATCAAGTCCGAAGGGCTCCCTGCTTTGGGAAATTAGTGGTAATGGAATTACGCAACCCTCCTATCTTTTTGGGACATTTCATATCATGTGTAAAGATCAATTTTCGATCAGCCCAATATTAGAGTCTAAGATCACTTCTACTAATCAGTTTATCGGAGAATTAGATATGGATGACCCCACGATTCAGTCAACCCTCATGCAAAAGATTATGATGAAGGATCAAACCATAGAATCAATGATGGACAGTAGTAGTTTTAGAAAATTCAATGAATCATTTAAAAAAATAACAGGGGTTCCTGCCACACAATTCAACCATTATAAACCTTTCTTTTATTTAAGTTTTTTAACGTTGAAAACAATTCCATGTCTCAATTTTGTACAACCCGAAACAGAGTTGATGCAGATCGCAAAAAAGAACGGGAAAGGGGTATTGGGATTAGAAACTGTGAATGAGCAAATGGCGGCCATTGATGCTCAACCCTTAGATTCACAGATTAGATCATTGCAAAAAATGGTACTCAATTTCGATAGTACTAAAAACTTAATGACCGAAATGATTGCAGTGTACAAAAAAGACGATGCCGAATTATTATATAAATATGTTCAAGATCAAGGTACCGATGGCATGAATGAAGAAGCGCTACTTGTAAATCGAAATAAAAGTTGGATTCCTAAACTTAAAATAATCATGCAAGAAAATTCAAGTTTCATAGCCGTTGGTGGTGCACACTTAGGCGGAAAAACTGGGGTTCTTGCACTCCTAAGAGCAGAGGGTTATACTGTTAAACCCGTTAAGTATTAATCAACCAGAATGATGGCCCAACAAGAATTTGTTTCCTTATTAAAGACACACCAGAACGTCGTTCATAAAGTGTGTAATCTTTATATGGACCAACACAAGGACCGTGAAGACCTCTTTCAAGAAATTACCTTACAAGCCTGGAAAGCCTTTCAATCATTCAGAGGAGATGCTAAATTTTCTACTTGGCTATATCGTGTTGCATTAAATACGGCGATCACATTTTATAGAAAAGAGAAAAGAAGTCCTGCTATTTATACAACTGATGAACTACCTGAAATGGGTAGCCAAGATTCACCAGACCCAATAGAAGCACAAATGAAAGCTATGTATAGCGCCATTGGGGATTTATCAAAAATCGACAAAGCCATTGTGATGCTGTATTTGGAAGATTATGCCTACCAAGAAATTGGAGAAATGATGGGAATAACTGCGAATAATGTGGCCGTAAAAATGAATCGGATCAAAACGAAACTGAAAGAGCAATCTCAAAAATATATGGAACAAGCCTAAATTAATTTTATGGATTTAGATCAATTTAAAACGGAACTCAAAACGAAACTGGCAACAGACCATATCAATCGGTCTGATTCGGATATTGAGCAGCTACTCAAAAAGAAGACAGTTTCTTTTATTGATAAAATCAAGAAAAGCCTTTGGTTTGAAATCATTATAGGCTTCATTCTTAATTTTGGATTCGTGTATGCTGCATTTGATGCGAGCATGCATTCTATGCGTACCTATTTTGGAGTATTTAGTGTTTTAATGTATCTATTTTTATTCTTTCTGATTTACCTTTTAATAAGAACCAATAAAATAAAATCGTCTGATCAAACAATTAAAGAAAATCTTTCTGCTTATATCCTTTTGATTGATGAATTTATCAAACGATATCTTCAGCTTACAATGGCCTTAATACCCATCAGTATTATATTTGCAGGTTATTTAGGATACACTGATGGACATACTGATGCAACCATGAATGCCTATAATAGCGGTTACCAATTAGGCGCAAAAATGAATGGTTTACAATTTACTATTTTCATTTCTAGCTTTATCATATTTATGAGTTTAGGCATCTATGGCATGTACCATTTTACAAAATGGTATTTAAAGAAATTATATGGTAATTATTTGAGTGATTTAAAAAACTGTATTCGAGAGCTCGAAAACTAAAATAATATTATTCAACACAGGCATTTTTTCTTCTGGTATCGATAAGGTATTGAATTTTCCAACCGTTAGCCAAGCGTACTAAGTGAAAGCTATTAACACCACAGTGGCTAAAATTTCCCTTATAATAAAATTGATACGGTGTCCAAACAATTGCGAGATCCCCATCAATTTTAATTAAATCAAACTGAATTCTTTCATCTGCATCCCCTTTGCCAATTTTATTGATCTGCCCCACAAAATCTGCTACAGATTCATTTTTTACAGTAGCAATTCCTGATTTATTTTTGATGATGGTTTGAAGTATCGCACTATCTGAAAAACTTGACTGAAGCATCTGCCCATCACTATTTTTCATAGCAAGAAACATTTGATTCACTGTTGCTTTTATAGAGTCTGTTGTTGTTTGAGAGTGCCCATAAATAACAAAAAGAAATGTTCCTACAGTTATTACAATGATTTTTTTCATACGACTGTTTTAAAGGTTTAAGTTAAACATAAAAAAAAATCCGCTCTTTCAAGCGGATTCAATTTTTATATTTTGTTATTATCTTACATATCCCAGGATCTTTAACATACTTGCTGATGTTTGCTCTTTTGCATAGACCCAGTCTATTAATTTTCCATTATTATCATATTCAACAATTACGTGTTTTGGAGATGGCACCATACAGTGTTTAATTCCACCGTATCCACTAATTGAATCTTGATAAGCACCAGTATGAAAGAAACCAACATATAAAGGCTCTTTATTAGATTCTTCTTCCTTCTTATTTGGCGATGCCAGTTTAGGGAGAAACACTTCATTGATGTGTTCTTCCGAGTCATAGTAGTCATGGCTATCGCAGGTGATACCGCCTAATACAACTCGATGGTATTCATTGTCCCACTTATTAATGGGCAACATCAAAAACTTCTCTCCAATACCCCAGGTATCCGGTAATGTAGTAATGAAAGAAGAATCAATCATATACCAGCACTCACGATCATTCTGGATCTTTTGTCCAAGTACACTATAAATATGTGCCATGCTCTCCCCTACCGTAAAGCTTCCAAATTCAGTATAGATATTTGGCATCGGCACTTTGGCTTTGTTACAGGCCTTCTTAATATTACCTACGATCTCATTGATCATGAATTGGTAATCATATTCAAAACCAAGAGAGTGCTTAATCGGGAAACCGCCGCCAATATTGATAGAATCTAATTCAGGGCAGATCTTTTTTAATTGACAATACAAGTTGATGATCTTGTTCAACTCAGACCAATAATAGATATCATCTTTCACACCCTTGTTCAAAAAGATGTGCAACATTTTTAATTGAAACTTGTCTTCATTACCCTCAATTTCATCTACGTAAAATTCAAGGATATCTTTTGCACGAATCCCAAGTCTTGATGTATAGAAAGGAAAATTAGGTTCTTCTTCTGCAGCTACTCGAATACCTAAACGGAAAGGTTTTTTTACCGACTTTCTATAAGCCAATAATTCTTCCTTATTATCCAATATTGGAATCACATTTTTAAATCCATTATTGATCAATTTAGCGATTCTTGAAGTGTACATTTTTTGCTTGTAGCCATTACAAATGATGTATACGTCTTTATTGATCTTTCTACGTTCGTATAATCGATTGATGATATCGATATCATACGCGTAAGAAGTTTCTAAATGAATGCCATGCTTCAGCGCTTCTTCAACAATAAAAGAGAAGTGTGAACTCTTAGTACAGTAACAGTAAAAATACTGCCCTTCGTATTTATGCTTCTTAAAAGCTTTTTCGAACAAGCCCTTTGCTTTGTTGATCTGCATCCCAATCTTGGGCAGATACGTCAGCTTCAGCGGTGTGCCATGTTTGTTAATCAGAGAGATCAGGTCGAGACCATTAAACTCTAAATACCCATCATCATTTTGATCAAATCCTTCCTGCGGAAAATGGAAGGTTTGGTTCACAAGCGAAGTGTAGGTGTTGTTCATTATCCGAGTTACGATTAGACTGTGAGCAAAACAATTTTTGCACCGCAAAAGTAACAGTTTACTCGGTTCTTTGCATAAAAAAAACCGGAAGGTTTTTCCTTCCGGTTTCTGCATTCAAAATGAATACTATTTTACCTGATTTACCAGTGCTTTAAAGCTTTCTGGCTCATTCATTGCTAAGTCAGCAAGAACCTTACGGTTCAGTTCAATTCCTTTAATGTTCAGCTTGTTGATGAATTGGCTATAAGTCATACCCTCTTCTCTAACAGCTGCATTGATACGCGCGATCCACAACTGACGGTATTCGCGTTTTTTCAATTTACGACCTACATAACTGTAAGTCAAACCTTTTTCAACGATATTTTTGGCTACGGTATAAACGTTTTTACGTTTACCATAAAATCCTTTTGCTTGATCAAGAATCTTTTTTCTTCTAGCCCTAGATGCTACTGCATTTTTTGAACGTGGCATAGTTTAATTTTTTTGAAGTTGTGGTATTTGATTACCACGACTGATGTTTTAAAATGATTGGTAACTGAAAAGGCAGATGACTACCCTCTTAAACGCAATAAACGAAGAACTGAGCGTTTGTTTGTAGTGTCTACAAGACCTTTTTGACGCATAGCTCTTTTACGTTTTTTTGATTTCTTGGTCAAGATGTGACGTTTGAAAGCTTTTTGGAAAGTGATCTCTCCAGTACCGGTCACCTTAAAGCGCTTCTTTGCGCTGCTGTTGGTTTTTACCTTTGGCATGTTAAATAATCAATTAAGATTACACCCTGCTGGCGTTCCGACACAGGTCAGAAACTTGTAGAGCCATTTGGGAAAATTCCGATTTTTTTCGGATGGCAAAGGTAGGGGAAAAAGTGAAAAGTGAAAAGTGAAAAATGTAGGACCCCTACTCTAAAAACCTACTAATCAACCGGTTGCAGGCTGTATAAACTAAAAAACAGCGACCTGGGTCGCTGTTTCCTAAAACAAAAATACCTTATCCTTTCTTCTTTCCTGTTTTTGGGGTAAAAATGGCAAACATCCTCTTTCCTTCCAACTTCGGCATACTTTCCAAAGTTCCAGCCTCTGCCAATCTTTCTGCGAACTTTAGAAGTAATAATTGTCCGCGGTCTTGGAACATAATTGCACGTCCCTTGAACTGAACATAGGCTTTCACCTTATTACCATCCTTCAAAAAGTTCTCCGCATGTTTTGCTTTGAAATTAAAATCATGATCATCCGTACCAGGCGTAAAACGAATTTCTTTCACTTCGCTCTGCTTGGAATTGGCTTTCATTTCCTTTTCCTTTTTCTTCTTCTCGTATAGGAATTTTTTATAATCGATTACTTTACATACAGGCGGATCTGCTGTTGGAGAAATCTCCACCAAGTCTAATTCCTGTTCTTGTGCAATTTTTAAAGCATCTGATGTAGCAACAACTCCAACCGTAACGTTGTCGCCTACTAAACGAACCTGTAGGGCTCTAATTCTTTCGTTGATACGATGTTCAGGCTCAGGCTGCCTGTTAAACCTTGGGTTAAATCTTCCTCCCCCTCTTGGTGGTAATGCCATTAAAACTTGTTTATTTAATAATTTATTTCAGTGTAAAGATAACAATAAAGCTGACTATTCTGCTGATTTGCGATTTTCTATTTCGTCAACCACCAAATCCACAAAAGCGTCAACCAACTGAGTTCCAGTATCACCCTTACCTTGTCTACGAACCGATAACTGATTTTCTGCTACTTCCTTCTCGCCAATAACTAGCATATACGGAACCCGCATTAATTCAGTATCACGAATTTTCTTACCGATCTTTTCACTCCTATCATCGATCTCTACTCTAACGCCAGCCTTACGTAGCTTAGCTTTTACGGCTAAAGCATAATCCATAAACTTATCGCTAATAGGCAAAATTTTCACCTGCAATGGGGCTAACCAAACTGGGAATTTACCAGCATAGTGCTCTAACAAGAAACCAATAAATCGTTCATGAGTTCCTAGAGGAGCCCTGTGAATAATCAATGGAGTCTCAGGTGAATTATCCTTATTGGTAAATTCTAATTTAAAGCGGCGACCTTGAGCAAAGTCGACCTGATTGGTTGCCAAAGTAAATTCACGACCAATCGCACTCCAGATCTGAACGTCGATTTTTGGTCCGTAGAAAGCTCCTTCATCTTGTACTTCTACAAACGGAGTACCCGATTCAATCAACACTTTACGTACCATTTCTTCGGTCTCTATCCAAAGCTCGGGCTCATCAATATATTTCTTACCCAATTTTGCAGGATCATGCAAACTCAAGCGCATCACGTATTTATCAATACCAAATATTTTGAAATACTTGAGATACATTTCATTTACTGCACGGAATTCCTGCGCAAAATCTTCTTTCGAACAATAGATATGTGCATCATTCATGTGCAGACATCGCACGCGCATTAAACCAAATAATTCACCGCTTTGCTCATAACGGTAACAAGTACCATACTCCGCTAAACGCAATGGCAAATCTTTGTAGCTACGTAATTCTGCAGAAAAGATTTTATGGTGATGCGGGCAATTCATTGCCTTTAAATAGTATTTAGTGCCATCCAATTCCATAGGAGGATACATACTATCTTGGTAGTATGGCAAGTGCCCACTAGTAATATATAAACTCTCCTTAGCGATATGCGGTGTTACCACGCGCTTATAATCTGCTGCTTCTTCCGTTTCTTTCGCCAGCTTTTCTAACTCTTCAATAATGATAGTACCATTCGGCATCCATAAAACCAAGCCTTGTCCGATATCATCATCCATGGTATAAATGCTAAGCTCTTTACCCAATTTGCGGTGATCTCTTTTCTTTGCTTCTTCTAACATCAACACATAAGCGTCTAGTTCCTGCTTATTAGGAAATGTTACGCCATACACACGGGTCAACATTTTATTCTTCTCATCTCCCTTCCAATAAGCGCCAGAAATACTGGTTAATTTGATGGCTTTGATTGCTCCTGTTGCAGGGATATGCGGGCCGCGACATAAATCGGTAAACGCGCCTTGTGTATAAAAACTAATATCTCCATCAGTCAAACCAGACAATAGATCTAATTTATATTCATCACCTTTTTCTTCAAAATATTGAATCGCATCCTGCTTAGAAATTCCTTTGCGGATATAAGGATTGTTTTGTTTGGCCAACTCGTTCATCTTCTTTTCGATCTGAATCAGGTCTTCATCAGTCATCTGACGACCACCCAAATCCATATCATAATAGAATCCACGATCTAGAGCTGGTCCCACCCAAAATTTTACCCCTGGATATAAAGCCTCAACAGCTTCTGCCATTAAGTGGGCCGATGAATGCCAGAAAGTATTTTTGCCTTCTGCATCATCCCATGTAATTAATTGTAAAGTAGCATCTGCCGTAATTGCACGAGATGCATCCCAAACCTGGCCATTTACTTTAGCAGCCAATACTTTTCTGGCTAGCCCTTCACTAATTGATTTGGCGATATCCATGGAAGAAATACCGTCTTGGTATTCTCTTACAGCGCCATCAGGAAAACTAATCTGTATCATGTAGTTTAAATCAAATCTTTATTGAATTCGAGTTGCAAAAGTACAAAATTGCAGTCAGACTTGATACCCCAGTCCAATTTATAAAATCAAAACCTTTAACGCTTCTTTAGTAAGTTGACGATGTAGATTTGTAATATGAGATTGATTTTTACCCTTTTCACTCTTTTATTGCTTTCTTTTTCAGCAGAATCCCAAAATATCACTGGGATCTGGAGAGGGTATTTCAGTTCTTCCAATGGCCTCTATAGGGATGGCGTGCGAGAAGAAATGTACAAATACGAGGTTCAGATTGATGAAAAAAAAGACAAATCTGTAAAAGGAGTTACCTATTCTTATAAAAGCACCGTTTTCTATGGCAAAGCGAGTCTGCAAGGAATCTACACCCCCGCATCTAAAACTTTGATCATAAAAGAAACGGGACTTTTGGAGTTAGAAATCGGTGATAAGAGTCAGCCTTGCTTAATGACCTGTTATCTCGACTATTCAAAAATGGGTAAGCTAGAAGTGCTTCAAGGAAATTTCATTTCTGTAAACGTCAAAGACAAGGGCGACTGTGGTTCGGGGAAGGTTTATTTGGAAAGGGTAACAAAATCAGATTTTGTACCAGAAGACTTTTTAGTGAAGAAGAAACCATCGGATTCAGTTAAAACAACTAACCCTGCTCCTACTGTAATTACGCCACAAAAACCAAAGCCTGCACCAACCAATACGAAACCATCCAATTCAACAGCTGCTAAAAAACCTTCCACTAGTTCGCCAAAAACTACTAGTCCACCTGCACCTGTTACTAGTTCAAAAACTAAGCCCGGAGCAGAAAATAATTTAATACCAGCACCAATAATTACAACCCCTGCACCAATTCCAGTAGAAAAAGGATCCTCAGTTATTTCTGAACCAAAAAAGAAGGATACCATCCCAAGCAAACAAAAAGAATTGGCGGTTACCAAAAAATCGACGCTTCCAAAAGTGTTGGTGGAAAGAGAAAATAATTTGGTTAAAACTATTCAAACAGACGAAAGTTCTATTCAGATCGATCTATATGATAATGGCACTATCGACCATGATTCAGTTTCTGTATTCCACAATAATATTCAAGTTGTAAAAAATGGTGGATTAGGGTATACTCCAATTACCCTTAAAATAAAAATGTCGAAAGAAGATACTAGACATGAATTTATTATGGTTGCAGAGAATATGGGTGAAATTCCTCCTAATACCGCGTTGATGGTGATTACTGCAGGTAAAAAAAGATATGAAGTTTTTCTAACTTCTACAGAAGAAAAAAATGCAAAAGTGATCATCGAATACAAGCCAAAAGAATAGCTTTAGAACTTCACATTCCAAGTTATAGAAGGAATGATCGGGAATAATGAAACTTGTTTGGCAGTTACTTTTAAATCTCCAGTTGCAGCAGATCCTGTTTGATCGTAGTAAATGAAATATGGGTTCATTCTACTATACACATTATAGATACTAAATACCCAATTACTCGTATACTTTGAATTCGCTTTATGTGTTGGTGTATAGGTTGCCGCAAAATCCAATCGATGATAGGCTGCCATTCTGTAAGCATTGATACGACTGTATTCTTGAGTGAGGTTTCCACTTACAAAATAGAACCTTTCAGGAACAGAAATTGCAGCGCCTGTACCATAAACAAATACAGATCCTAGTTTCCATTTTTTATTTATTTCATAGTTAGCTACCACAGAAAGATCGTGTCGACGATCATTTCTACTTGGATATTGCATACCATCATTCAGATCTTTAAATTGTCTCATGGTCCAACTCAAAGTATAGCCTACCCAACCAGTTAAACGCCCTTTAACTTTATTCACAAAAAACTCAGCCCCATAACTCCAACCCTTGCCAAATACAAATTCTTCTTCAGGATCTTTCAAAGAAGGAGTATAACCTTCTCTGTATTCAATTTGGTGCTCCATTGTTTTATAGTAAGCTTCAATTGATGTCTCAAACATTCCGTCTTTGAAATTCTTAAAATACCCCATTGCGTATTGCCAACTTAACTGAGGTTGAACGATGGCAGTACTAGGCACCCAAAGGTCTGTTGGCAAAGTTGTGCCAGCATTCGTAACAAGGTGAATATATTGAAGGTTATGCGTGATGGCTGCTTTTAATGAGCTGGTCTCATTTAATTCATATCGCATGGTAGCCCTCGGTTCAAATCCTCCATAAACCTGCACTGTTTGTCCTTTTCCATAAACTACACTATCCAATATATTTCCATTTACATCCCGAATATATTTGGTATACCTACCCACTTGTTGAAATCTACTATAACGCAAGCCTATATTCAATTTCAATTTTGAATTGATTTCCCAATCGTCTTGAATATATACAGCGTATTCGTTTGCATATTTCTTTGTAGCATTCTGTGGCGTAAATACCACACTATCCTGATTTCCACTCAACACATTCGGTAAAAAAGTATGGAATGTGTATTGTACGCCAAATTTAATTTTGTGTTCTGGTGAAGCATAATAATCGAAATCAGTCTTCGCATTCAGATCCCTAATTCCGGAGGAAAGATTAATATTAAAATCGTTTTGTCGGCCGTTCAACGCAAATTTATAATCGTTATATACAAGCGTTGTGTTTGCAAAAAGTTTCTGATTAAAAACATGGTTCCATCTAAGTGTTGCTGTTGAATTGCCCCAAGGGATCTCAGTTTGAAAAGATCGTTTTGAATTATTAAAATTGAATTTATCTCTTCCAAAATAGCCACTTAAGTACAAATGATCTTTCTCAGAAAATTCGTAATTCATTTTAGCATTCAGGTCGTAGAAAAAATAACCCGAGCCATAATAATCGCTCGTTTTTTTAATGAACGGTTTTGCGAGGGCATCAGCATATGTTCTTCGGGCAGAGATCATATAAGAAGCTTTATTCTTCTTCAATGGCCCTTGTATCGAAAACCTCGAAGCAATTAAGCCAATACCAATATCCACTTGTGTTTTATTGGTATTACCTTCTTTCATTGCCACGTCAACCACAGAAGATAATCTGCCTCCATATTGTGCAGGCATGCCCCCTTTAATAAGTGTTACATTTTTAATCGCATCGCTATTGAAAATAGAAAAGAAGCCGAATAAATGTCCCGTATTATAAACAACCGCATCATCTAACAATATTAAATTCTGATCTGCACCTCCACCTCTCACATAAAAGCCTGCATTACCTTCTCCGGCATTTCTAATTCCAGGCATTAATTGAAGTGTTTTCAAAATGTCTACTTCGCCCATGAATGCAGGAATGGCTTTTGCCGTGTTGATGTTTAATTCCATTTTGCCCATCTGTGCAGTTTTAATATTGTTATCCCTTTTACGAGAAACAACTGTCACATTATTTATGGCCATATTACTCAATACCAACAAAATATTATTCTGCTGGTTACTATTTAAATCGATCTCTAAGTCCTTCGTTTGATAACCAACAAAAGAAACTGAAGCCTTATAAATCCCCTTTTTCAGTGTAATAGAATAGAATCCATATTGATTTGCACTAACCCCTTTCCCTTCAGAACGAATATATACATTGGCACCAATGAGGGTTTCTCCTGTGAGTGAGTCTTTGATATAACCATTTATTGTAAACTTTTCCTGTGCCGTAACCACAACAGTAAGAAAAAGGAAAAAGAAAAATAAATAGACTGATTTCATGTACATATACCCTTAACAAATGATGCTTTACAAAGTTCTTGGAAGGCAGAAATTATTGGGCTTGACCCAACTTAATAGTGTCCTTAATTTCATAACAGGCTGTTGCAGCATGAGGAATATAGGGATTCTTTTCATCCTGGGGCTTGGTTAACCAGTACGCACCCTGATCATCAAAAGCATTGCCACAAAAAGCATGGTATAGCAATGTTTGATCGTATTGTACAGTTCTGATAAAATCATATAATTGATCAGAGACCATTTGAAAAGACCTCCGTTTGGCGAGCAGATCTTTTTCGCCCAATAAACCAATCAATTCTGCAGAAATGCCTTCAGAATAAGTTCGAGCTGTGATTATCAAATTGCTATCTGCCTTCAATTCATTTAATTTTAGACTATCCGCAGCCCTCATCAAAGCCCTGGAAGATTGGGCAATCCCACTATCCTTTTCCGCAATAAAATTGTTTTTTAAGGAGAAATAGGCCTCAATAACCTCATTAAAAGAGGCATTAAACGCAGCAGAATTCTTCAATTTTGTGAGCGCCACCTGATTTGAACCTTTTAATTCTTGGGTTATTTTGTCATTTTGCCCGCTACAAGACAGTAAAACAGCCATTATTATCAGTGCAATTGCGCTTTTCATAAAAAAATATTGTACTCAAATTTAAAGCAAATTGCATTGGCAGCAGTTTGCAATTACCTTTGCGGCCTTAAAACCTTGTTAAGAGATGCTGATAGGATTACAAAATGTTACGTTTGAGTTTGGAGCCAGAGTGATTGTGGAAGATGCTACATGGCATATTCAGCCCGGCGATCGAGTAGGTTTAATCGGTTATAATGGTACTGGAAAATCAACACTATTGAAAGTATTGGTGGGCGAATACCTACCCTCAAAAGGATCTGTTGAAAAAAGTAAGGATACCACCATTGGTTATTTACACCAGGATCTTTTGAGTTTTGATACGAATGAAAACATTACGGAAGTTGCACTGAGTGCATTTGAAAGGATTCGCCAGATTGAAAAAGATATTGAAACCCTTGGCCACGAATTAGAAAACGATTCTGAAAACGAGGAACTTCTCATTAAGTATACCGATGCTTTGCATGAGCTAGACGTATTGGATGGATATAATATTCACCATAAAGCAGAAGAAGTATTGCATGGCCTTGGTTTTAGCAATGAAGATCTTATTCGCCCCTACAAAGAATTTAGTGGAGGTTGGAGAATGCGTGTGTTGCTTGCTAAAATGATCTTACAGCAACCTGATGTGTTATTGATGGATGAACCTACTAACCACTTGGATCTACCATCAATTGAGTGGCTTGAGAAATATCTTATCCACTATAAAGGCAGTGTGGTGATTGTGAGTCACGATAAATTCTTCCTCAATAAGATGGTGAATAAGATCGTTGAGGTATACCAACAACAAATTCATATTTATTCAGGCGATTACGAATTTTATGAACAAGAGAAAATGATCCGCATCGATATGCAACAGAAAGCATTCGAGAATCAGCAGGATTATATTCGTCAACAAGAAAGATTTATTGAACGATTTAAAGCTAAAGCTAGTAAAGCAGCGCAAGCTCAGAGTGTTCAGAAAAGATTAGATAAGATCGATAAGATCGAAGATGTACAATTAGAAAGACCAGACCTCCGCATCAACTTTCAATTAGATAAAGTTCCTGGAAGGGTTCTCGTATCCTTGAAAGAAGTAAGTAAGAGTTTCGGTAATATCAATATTGTTGATCATACCAGTGCAGAAATTGATCGTGGTGATAAAATTGCCTTGATCGGTGCCAATGGTAAAGGAAAATCAACAGTTCTTAGAATGGTAGCTGGTAACGAGACGTTCTCTGGTGAGCGTGTATGGGGACATAATGTAGAAGAGAGTTTCTATGCACAGCATCAGTTAGAAGCCTTGACAATGACGCATACCATTTTGGAAGAAATGCAAAGTTGTGGTAGTAAGAAAAGTGATGTGGAATTAAGGAGTTTGATGGGTGCATTCCTTTTTGGAGGTGATGATATTGATAAAAAAATTCGTGTCTTAAGTGGGGGTGAAAAAGCACGTGTTGCATTGGCAAAGACCATCGTTAGTAAGGCCAACTTCTTGATTTTGGATGAGCCTACGAACCACTTAGATATGCACTCGGTAGATCTATTAGCAGAAGCCCTAAATAAATACGAAGGCAGTATCATTCTGGTAAGTCACGATCGTTATTTTATTTCAAAAACGGCCAATAAGATCTGGGAGATAGTTGATCATCAAATTAAAGAATTTAAAGGCAGTTATCAAGAATGGGTAGAATGGAATGAACGAATGGCAAAACAGGAAGCAGCGAAGGTGGAACAAAAACCCGAACCAAAACCTGAACCCAAAAAAGAACAAGCTAAACCGGTTGAAAAAAATCCAATCAATAAAGATTTACAGAAAGAAGTTCAAAAACAACAGAAACAATTACAACAAATTGAAGCCAATTTGAATAAAGCAAAATCTGAAAAGTTGAGAATTGAAGCCGCCATGGGTGATCCAAGTATCTATTCCGACAAAAATAAATTCGTTCAATTGGAAAAAGATTATAAGTTGATTCAAACACAATTCAACAACTTGAATCAAGAATATGAAACAGCTTTTGAAAAGTTGATGGAATTGGAATCTGGATTTTAATTTAACTTGCAACTGTAATACAAAGCCATGAATACAAACAAACCCTTGGTTGGAATTATAATGGGAAGCGATAGCGACCTAAAGATCATGCAGGATGCCGCTGATATTTTACAAAAATTCGGAATAGCATTTGAACTGACTGTTGTATCTGCACACAGAACTCCCATTCGAATGGTGGAATATGCTCAAAAAGCAAAATCAAGGGGCTTGAAAACGATCATTGCAGGTGCTGGTGGCGCAGCACACTTACCTGGCATGATTGCATCGATTACTACCCTACCTGTTATAGGTGTTCCGATTAAGTCATCTAATTCTATTGATGGTTGGGATTCTGTTTTATCAATTTTGCAAATGCCAAACGGCGTACCAGTTGCGACTGTTGCATTGAATGCCGCAAAAAATGCCGGGATCTTGGCCGCACAAATAATTGGCACAGCAGACGAATCAATTTCATCTGCCATTTCAGCTTACAAAGCACAATTAAATGATGAGGTTGCTGCTAAGATTCATCTATTGAAGCAGGATTGGCCCAATGAATTCGACTAGTAAATTCGAGAATTTATTTTATTACAATGATAGTGAATTGCATCTCTAACGCAGGCGATGCTTTGTAGATCATTTCAATCCATGCTTTTCCCATCCTCGAATAATATTCAGAGAAATTATAGACCCTTTCTTGCAAACTATTATTAGGAAATAAATCTTCTTTAAGGGTAGCTATTTGTCTTTTTGATGCGTCAAATTTATTTCGCTCAGATCTTAATAATTTTTTTTCTAATCCTGCTAACTTTTTAGCCGTTTTTATTTCTAGTGAAATTACATGTTCATGTAAACTTTGATCAACACTTGCTGACTTTGTTTGTATTTGCTGATACAATGCACTAATAGCCTGAATTTCATCGGCAATATTCCAACTTGAGTTGGACTCTCTTTTTACTAGTTCATTTAATAAATCAAATGAGTTTTTAAAAATGGAGGTTGTATTAAATCCTAGTTGTACTAATTTATCGTACTGCGACTGTTTCAAGATTAAGAAGGAATTGCGCAAAACCAATACTGGATAAGGTATTCCAACTGCCGCAAATACTTTTTTCAATTCCATCCAATAAGCCAATTCCCCACCGCCTCCAATAAACGCGATATTTGGGAGAACTGTTTCTTGAAATCCACCCCTCAGAATTACATTGGCACTAAACCTTTCTGGATGGTTCTCTAATTCTACTAAAATCTCTGATTGTGTAAATGATAATCCAAGTTCCTTAACCAGATACAACCCATTCTCCAATTCAATTCTAATTCTGGATTGGTCTAACAGATAAAACAAGTTAATGTCTCTACCTGCAGTTTGAACTTTATAATTTTCTTTTAGCGCATCTATTGTTTCTGATACTAATTGATGTGAGAACCCTTCTAATAATTCTTTCTTAACAACCGATTGATAGGCCGATTTTAATTTTGCATGATCTGGGATCAAAACAATAACACCAAAATCTGCAAATAATATATTCACCAACTCCAGTGTAGCTTGCTGTATCGATTTTCTTGTGCTGTAACAGTTTCTAAATAATTGAATCAGTGACGGGCCATTTTCTAAAACACCCACCTGCCCTTCTATCGCATCAATCAATTGAATAAAGTGTTTGTCAACCAGCATTCTCCCTACTGCTCCTGTTTGCTTGGTTTGCCAAACCAATTGCTGTCCGCCTACATTGATCTGCCCCAACTCATCTAAATCAGCGTCTTCGCTACCCATATAATAAACAGGAACAAAATTGTATTCAGGTAAATCTTTTGAAAGTTGTTCTGCCAATTTAACTGCGTGTAAGATCTTATATATAAAATACAATGGGCCAGTAAAAATGTTGGGCTGATGGGCTGTTGTAACGGTAAAAGTATTGGCATTCGAAAGCAGTCCAATATTCTTTTGTACAGATGCAGATAATGTTAATCCCTTGTATTGTTCATGTAACACCTCCACCAATAATTCCCTGGGAGTGTTGAACGATTTTCTTGTTGCAATGGATGCTTTAATGCCTTCCAAAGAAAGCGGATGCGTATAAAACGACGACAGACTTGACGGATTGTTTAAATAATCGGTTACCAACTTTGAGAAGTAACCGGTTTGCTCATAAGAAACACTATAACAGTCAAATTCAATCATAGACACTAAAAGTACAACTTAGCCGAAACTAATAAAGCCATTCATCAAAATAATAAAGAGGTATTAACTAAATCGATTGGGGTCGAAAGGTTTGAGATCCATACTTAATTGTTCTTCGTTCACCAGCTCATTTACAAGCTTACCTGTTCCGGCACCCAAACTTAGTCCGAGCATTGAGTGACCAGTTGCGATTACCACATTTTTCCAACGATTAGTTCTTCCAATATATGGTAAGCCATCAGCAGAACAAGGACGGAACCCACACCAGATCTTATCAATCGATGGAACAGGCACATCAAATTCTGGATAGAATCTTTTAACAGCAGCCAATAAGCCTTCTACCCTTTCGATTCTAGGTGCTGTATTAGTTGACGTGATTTCCATCGTACCCCCAAATCGAATTTTATTTCCATCCATCGGCGTTAATGCCGCTCTGCCTTCAATTAAAACTGATGGGTAGTTAATGACATATTTAGAATCTTCTAAAGTAACAGAATAACCCCTCCCAGCTACCAATGGAATCTTCACTTCCATTTTTGCAGCCAATTCACGAGACCATGACCCTGTAGCTACTACTACCGAATCAGCATCATAAACGGCTTTGTTGGTTTTTACTTTTGTGATTTTCCCAGCAGCATTTTCAAAACCTATTACTTCTTCATTGGTTTTAAAAACAACACCCACTTGTTTTAAATGGGCAATCATTTGTTCCATCAACTTGTTGGGATATAAATGCGCATCACAATTGAAATGGATCGCACCCTTTGCATTTATTTTTGTTTGGGGCTCTAATGCTTGTAATTGATCATACGAAAAGAGTTCTGTATCCTTTAATCCTATTTCATGAGCTCTATGAACCGTGTGTTCAGCGTGCGCAGCACCTGCATCTGTTTGAAAGATCTCTAATAACCCTTTTTGCTGGTAGGCAAAATTGAATTGAGGTAGTCGTGTCCACTCTTCATAATGTTTCTTACTTAGTATTGCAACATCTCTCAAGGGGATTGCAGCTTCAGCAACTTTTTCAGGAGTTGCAGACTTCATGAATTTTAATCCCCAATCAATCAAACTCAAATTTAATCTAGGTTGTACATAAAATGGACTTCTTGAATTCCACATCCATTTTAATCCCTGCGTTACAATACCTGGAGTTGCTAATGGAATAAAATGACTGGGACAAACATATCCTGCATTGCCATAAGAACAATTGCTACTAATATCTGTTTTATCGATCAGTGTAACATCATGACCACTTTCTTTTAAATAATAAGCACTACTTAATCCAATAATTCCTCCTCCTAATACAACTACCTTCATACATTAAAATTTATCCAGTCTGACATTTATTAAAATGCAAATTTCGGGTTTCTTTCCTAATTCTTGCCATTGATCTTTTTAATAA
>JAPLEO010000150.1 GCA_026391125.1 Bacteroidota bacterium | reverse complement strand
TAACCGGACTACCCTATATCGATACTAAGAATTTTGTACTAGAAAATAAATCAGACCTATCGCAAATTAAATTGGTGTTCGATAAAAGAATCTCTGGTATTAGTGTGATCCGCTTTGGAACTGAATACATGTATGCTTATTATAAAAGCAATTACAATGGACAGAATATTTTATTGAAAGATAATTTTATCGCATCCTTTGCAGAAGCTGATTTATATATTACTAATGCCCTTGCTTTAAAAACTGGACTAAGAGTTGAACAATCATCCATACTCAATAAATTAAATCTGGCACCTAGAATTTCTTTGGCGTATAAATTAGGCAATGGTGGTCAGATGTCAATGGCTTATGGAGATTTTTACCAGAAACCAGAAAACTCCCAGTTAATGTATACTACACAATTGGGCTATACCAAGGCAACGCATTATATCATGAACTATATGAAAGTAACTACGCTGCAAACTTTTCGTATAGAAGCATTTTATAAAAAATACAATGACCTAGTTAAAACATTTCCGGCTTACAATAATGCTGGAACAGGTGATGCTAAAGGGATCGAATTGTTCTGGAGAGATAAGAAAACAATTAAAGGAATGGATTACTGGATCAGTTATTCTTATCTCGATACCAAGAGAGATTATCTGAACTATCCGCAACAATTACAACCCAATTTTGCGGCGAATCACACAGCAAGTTTTGTATTGAAAAAGTTTTTTACTAAGCTGAATACTGGTTTCAATTTCACATATACTTATGCAACTGGACGACCTTACTATGATCTCCGTTACAATTCCAATGCAGGAAAATATGGCATTGCTGATCAGGGAAAAACCATCGACTATCATAACTTAGGATTTAGCATGAACTGGCTTACCAATGTTTTTAAATCTTATGCTGTAGTTGTTGCATCAGTAACCAATGTACTAGGAAGCAATCAGGTCTTTGGTTATAATTATTCCTATAATGGAAATTATAAAGAAGCAGTAACACCAGTTGCACCAAGATTCTTTTTCCTAGGGGTGTTTTTAAGTTGGGGAGTAGATCGGAGACAGGACGCTATTAACAACAACCTTTAAAAGATAAAAGATAAGAGATAAAAGATAAAAGATAAAAGTGAAGAGAGGAGAGAGGAGTGAGGAGTGATGGGTGAGGAGTGATGGGTGAGGAGTGAGGAGTGAGAGGTGAGGAGTGAGGGGTGAGGAGTGAGGAGTGAGAGGTGAGGAGTGAGGGGTGAGGAGTGAGGAGTGAGGGGTGAGGAGTGAGGAGTGAGGGGTGAGGAGTGCTTGATGGTAGAGGTTAAGGATCTCGATGGATACGTTAACCCCAGCTTTCAAGCTGGGGATCTTAGATGAAAATATATTTCAAATTTTAAACTAGATACAAATGAAAAATTTACTTTTTGTTGCAATGATGCTGATTGGTGGAATTGTTTCTGCACAATCTAAATATGAAGCTGGAATGGGAAAAGCTTTTGAACAAATGAAAGCTGCTGCTACTGCTGAAGATATGGCTACTACAGCTGCATTCTTTGAGCGAATCGGCGATGCTGAAAAAGACAAGTGGCTACCTTATTATTACGCTGCTTACTGTAATTATTTAACAGGATGGATGAACCCGAATGCAGATAAAGATGCAGTGGGTGAAAAAGCAAAAGCATTAGTGGTGAAAGCAGAAGTATTGGAAAAAAATAATTCAGAACTATATGTATTGCGCCAAATGATTGCTGTACAACAATTAACAGTAGATCCAATGTCTCGTTTCCAGACCTATGGTAAACAAGCCAATGAAGCTTTGGAAATGGCTAAACAAGCTGATCCTAATAATCCAAGGGTTTACTTAGTAGATGGACAATATAAAATGAATGTACCAGATGCTTTTGGTGGTGGTAAGGAAGTTGGAAAAAAATTATTTACCAGAGCACTTGAATTGTATAAAACTTTCAAACCCGCTTCTGAAATGCATCCTAGCTGGGGGGCTGACCAGGCTGAGAAATTATTAGCGCAATGTCAATAAATATATTGCAAATTTGTAGTTGAGATTCCAATCAAATTATTAAGATATGTCTAACGAAAAACAATTATCAGAGAAAGAGAGTTTACAACTCATCACTGATATGATTCAGAAGGTAAAAAACAGTTACCACGATAAAGGGGTTGGTCCTTTATTGTGGGGCGCCGTTGTTGCTATAGCCTCTTTTGTAAGCTATCTACAATTGGAATATAATTTTACATTGCCATTTGATATCTGGTGGATGGTGATGGGGGCAATCATTCCGCAAATCTTACTAATTAATCAAGACGCAAAAACACAGAAGATCAAGCGTCATGAAGATGCTGCGCTAAATGCAGTTTGGTTGGTTTATGCTATTACTGTTTTCGGATTGAGTTTTTTTCAATCCTTTGTACCCAATGCTACAGAACAAATCATGCAGCTGAATGGTTGGCAATTAGTAAAACATGATATTAGCAATACTAAACCCGACGAAATAATCAAACCATTTACACCTAGTATTTACTCTTTGTATATTTTAGTTTATGGATTCCCAACATTGGTTACTGGAATTGTAAAGAAATTTTGGCCAATGATCATTGGAGCCATCGTTGCTTACATTCTCTTTATGGTATCCTGTTTTACGGAAACCAAATACGATTTTTTCTTAGGTGGGATTGCAGCACTCGCCTGTTGGTTTATTCCGGGCATCATTTTACGTGCTAAGTATTTAAAGCAAAAGCGCGCGAATGTTTAAGGAGCTCGATCCCATATTACATTCACAATTACGCTTAGCAGTGATGAGCTTGCTCATTAGTGTTAAGGAAGCGGAGTTTACTTTTATCAAAGAAAAGACCAATAGCACGGCAGGTAACCTCAGTGTGCAGGTTCAAAAATTAAAAGAAGTGGGTTATATCGAGGTGATCAAACAATTCAAGGATAACTACCCTCAAACAACTTGTAAAATCACCCCCAAGGGGATCGAAGCTTTTGAATCTTATGTAACAGCATTGCAGGCATATCTAAAAGTCTAATCAATCAAAGACCGCAGGCCATTTGGGGATACCACCCCTTTTCCAAAATTTTATTGAAATTCATGTAAAAAAGTATAAATTTATACTGAATATAGTATAAAACTATACTTTATGGAACTCCAATCATCCCAAATTGTAAAGAAGAAAAGCAAAAAAGCCAGCGCACCAATTGCTAATTCGCTGATTATTTTAGATTCTGGACTAAAGCCGGAGAGTAAAATGACGGCTATTGAAAAAATGATCATTTCTAAATCAGGCATCACTAAAAAAGATTTAGTTGGCCTAAAAGAGAAATCATCATTAGACTACGATAAATTAGCAAAAACCCTTTCAGTTACGCGAGCAACTTTAATCAATAAAAAACCTACCGAAAAATTCAATGCATCATTGAGCGAAAGAATTATTGGATTGGCTGAAATATACTCTTATGGTTTTGAAGTCTTTGAAAACAAAGAACGGTTTAACTCATGGGTTAATGCTCCCAACAATGCATTAGCTGGAAAATCTCCCTATGATTTGTTGGATAGTCAATTTGGTAGGGAAGAAGTCATGAGTATTATAGGAAGAATCGATTACGGTGTTTATTCTTAATTTTTTAAACCATGATCGTATACCGTGTAGGTAAAACCAAACATGCCAAAGATCTTTCTGGGGAAGGTGCACGATTATTTGGTGGTAGGTGGAATCATCAACTCAGTCCCTGCTTATATACTTCAGCTACCAGGGCCTTGGCTATTTTGGAATTTTCAGTGAATGTACATCTAGAAGACCTACCTCATTTATTAAGCATTACAAGTATAGAAATCCCGGATAAATTAATCAAGGAATTGAAAGCAAGCGAAATTCCTGCTGATTGGAAAACAATTCCAGCCCCCTCTTCCACTAAAAATTTGGGAACCGAATTTTTAAAAGCTCTTGCATCTCCAATTCTTAAAGTTCCTTCTGTAATTATTGAAGAAGAATTCAATTTTCTTTTAAATCCTTTGCATAAAGAGAGTAGCCGATTTAAAATTGTAGACATCAAAGCAATTAGCTACGATGAACGGATTAAGTTGATTAAAAGCTAATCATTTGTTTACAGATATAAATCAAAGAAAGAATAAATAAATGGCCTGCGTTTATTAAGTAGAACCTTTGCGTTTTCTAAGTAGATGCAGGCCATCTTTTACCCATGCGTATTTTAGGTAGTTCATTCGTGCAGGGGAAATTGCAATATAGAAAGCGTTGATTCTTATATAAAATAGTAATTTTCACTTGTATTATTCAATTGATCTTATTCGTACTTTTAAGCATTAGCAGCCATTTTATTATAACAATATACTATACACAATAGAGCAATTAGATACATAATTATGACAATCGGGAACGCTGAAAAAGAAGATATAAGTGACATTTTCAGGCTTTACGAAAATGCAAGAGATTTTCAGAAGACAAAAGGTTCTGTTCTTTGGCCACAATTTGACAAAAAGCTGATTGAGACTGAAATTTCTGAAAACAGACAATGGAAGATTTTGATTAATAATCAAATCGCTTGTGTTTGGGCGACTACCTTTAGCGACCCCGAAATATGGGAAGAACGCAATGCTGACCCTTCAATTTATATTCATCGAATTGCAACTAACCCAAGTTTTAGAGGACAAAATTTAGTCGAAGAAATTGTAAAATGGTCAAAAAGATATGCAGAAGACAATGGAAAGGAATTTATCAGAATGGATACTGTTGGCGAAAATAAAGGACTAATCAATTATTATCAAAAATGTGGTTTTTACTTTTTAGGACTTTCGAAATTAAAGGACACAGACAATTTACCAGCTCATTATCATAATGCGACCGTTTGTTTATTCCAAATGGCAGCAAAATAAATTGTAAGCCGAAAAAACGGCTGCTAACAACTAAGGCTTCGTTGGGTGCGCAGCGCCAACAATGAAGCCTAATGTTGAACGAAACCGGTAAATGTTGGAGGGTTGTTGTATTATGGAGTTATCGTTTTGCAACTTTGCATTTGGAAAAGAAAAATAGGATATG